>NZ_JBHXML010000084.1:0-44919 GCF_042720345.1 Kitasatospora sp. NPDC058478
CGCCTCGGCGGCGGCGGCCCCGGCGGCCCCGGCGGCCCCGGCGGCCCCGGCGGCCCCGGCGGCGCCGGTGCCCCGGCTGGACTGGCGGTCCTGCGTACCGGACTTCGACTGCGCCCGCGCCACGGTGCCGATGGACTACCGCGACCCGGCCGGGCGCACCGTCGAGCTGGCCGTCATCCGGCACCCCGCGACCGACCCGGCGCACCGGATCGGCTCGCTGTTCTTCAACCCCGGCGGCCCGGGCGTGCCCGGCACCCAGGCGCTGCCCGCCGTGTACGGGATGCTCCCGGCGCAGGTGCGGGAGCGGTTCGACCTGGTCGGCTTCGACCCGCGCGGCGTCGGCGACTCCACCCTGCCGCAGTGCTTCCCGGACGCGGCGGCCGAGCAGGGCCTGCTCGCCGGGCTGTCGGCCGGCTACCCGGTCGGCGCCGCCCAGGAGTCGGCCTGGGCGACGACGTACGCGCGCTTCGGCCGCCAGTGCGCCGACAACGAGCGGACCGGCCTGCTCGCCCACCTCTCCACCGCCGACACGGCCCGCGACCTGGACCTGCTGCGCGCCGCCGTCGGCGACCGCCGGCTGAGCTACCTCGGCACCTCGTACGGCAGCTACCTGGGCGCCACCTACGCCAACCTCTTCCCGACTCGGGTGCGCGCGATGGTGCTGGACAGCGCCCCCGACCCGGTCGCCTGGTCCACCGGGCGCTCGCCGCAGCAGCGCGCCCTGCCGCCGTTCCTGCGCACCGGCAGCGACCTCGCCGGCGCCCGCACCCTCGACGCCTTCCTCGACCAGTGCGCCGACGCCGGCCCCACCGCCTGCGCCTTCGCGGCGGCGAACCGGGACGCCACCCGCGCCAAGTTCGCCGAACTGCTCGACCGGCTCGGCCGGACACCGGTGACGCTCGGCACCCCGCCGGCGGCGGTCACCTTCGACCAGGCCTCCACCGCCTCCACCGTCCTGCCGATGCTCTACGCCGCCACCCCGGTGCCGAACGCCCCCGGCACCGGCTGGCCGGCGCTGGGCGGACTGCTCCAGCAGCTGTGGACCGCCGCCCCGGACGCCTCGGCGCCGCTGCCGACCGGCGGCCAGCCCAAGCAGGCGCAGACCCTCGGGGCGCTCTGCGCCGACACCGTCAACCCGCCCGCCTCCGGTGCCGACCCGGCCGCCGACACCACCTACCCGGCGCTGTCCGCCCTCGCCCGGGCCCGTGCGGGCGCCACCGGCCCGTACCTGGTCTGGCAGAACCAGCGCTGCGCCGCCTGGCCGGCCGAGGCCGCCCGGGACCGCTACACCGGCCCGTGGAACCGGCCGACCTCCGCGCCGATCCTGGTCGTGGCCCTCACCGGCGACCCGGCCTGGCCCTACGAAGGCTCCCGCGCGCTGGCCGACACCCTCGCCCGCGGCCGCCTGCTGACCGTCCACGGCTACGGCCACACGGCGCTGGGCAACCCGAGCGCCTGCGCCTGGGACCGCGAGCAGCGGTACCTGGTCAGCGGTGAGCTCCCGCCGCCCGGCACGGTCTGCGAGCCGGACCACCAGGCGTTCTAGGTCCTGCCCGGCCGCCCTGGTCGTGCGCGTGCGCGGAATCCGTGCACGCGCACGCACCTCGGTACGATGAACGTCATGAACCGTGCCGACCTCTCCCTGGGCCCGCTGTCCGAGCGGGACCACGCCTTCTACGGCCTGGTCTGGGCCGGCACCACCCTCGCCGCCCAGGTGGACCGCGAGCTCACCCGGGTGCACGGGCTGTCGCTGTCCTGGTTCGAGGTGATGCTCTGGCTCAACGGGCAGCAGGAGCCGGTCGCCGCCTCCGACCTGGGCGCGAAGACGATGCTCAGCCGCAGCCAGGTCTCCCGGGTGGTCGACGCCCTGGCCGCACGCGGCCTGGTGGCCCGCACGCCCTCCGCCTCCGACGCCCGGTCTGTGCGGATCGAACTGACCGGGCAGGGCCGCGCCGCCTTCGCCGAGGCCGACGCCACCCGGCGGGCCGTCCTCGCGCCGGTCTTCACCGACCGGCTCGACGAGGGCGACATCGCGGCCCTGGAGGCGGTCTGGCGCAAGCTGAAGGCCTGAGCCCCGGGCCCGGGTCTACACCGCGTCGGCTACACCGCGTCGGCTACACCGGGTCGGCCTCCGCCGCCCCGGCCCGCGGCCGGCCGGAGGCGGTCGCGATCACCTCGTCCAGCACGTCGCGGGAGCGGAGCAGGTCGGTGACCATCCGGTCGATCCGGTCCCGTTCGGAGGCCAGCTCCTCGACCAGCAGCGGGGTGGCGACCTCGTTCGGGCCGCCGTCGGAGTCGCGCATGCAGGGGAGGATCTTGTAGATCGTGCGGCTGTGCAGCCCGGCCGCGAACAGTTCCTGGATCAGCACGACCCGGTCCACCGCCGGCTCCGGGTACTCCCGGTGCCTGCCGTCGGTCCGCCGGGCGGCCAGCAGGCCCTGCTGCTCGTAGTAGCGCAGCGAGCGCTCGCTCACGCCCGTCCGCCGGGCCAGTTCACCGATCCGCATGCCGCCCACCCCGTCGCCGTGACCGCTTGAACCTGACGCCGATGTTAGCTTCCGCGGCCCTCGCACCGGCCGGATAACACGGGACCGCCACCCGGCGCCGTGCCGGGGGTGACGCGCGTCGGCCGACGGGTCGTGCCATGATCCCTGCATGGCTTCCAACGTTTTCTTCGACATCGAGATCGACGGCGTTCCGTCGGGCCGCATCGTCTTCAAGCTGTACGACGACGTCGTCCCCAAGACCGCCCGCAACTTCCGCGAGCTCGCGACCGGCCAGAACGGCTTCGGCTACGAGGGCTCCGGCTTCCACCGCGTGATCCCGCAGTTCATGCTGCAGGGCGGTGACTTCACCAACCACAACGGCACCGGTGGCAAGAGCATCTACGGCGAGAAGTTCGCCGACGAGAACTTCCAGGCCAAGCACACCCGCCCGGGCCTGCTGTCGATGGCCAACGCCGGCCGCAACACCAACGGCTCGCAGTTCTTCATCACCACCATCGTCACCGACTGGCTGGACGGCAAGCACGTCGTCTTCGGCGAGGTCGTCGAGGGCATGGACGTCGTGACGGCGGTCGAGAAGCTCGGCTCGCAGAGCGGCCGCACCTCGGCGAAGGTCACCATCGCCAAGTCCGGCATCGTCGAGTAGTCACCGGTTCATCAGTTCGAAACCGCACACCGCCCCGGCCGCGGAAGTCTGATCAGTCGACTTCCCACCCCGGGGCGGTGGCGTGTCCGGAGGCGGCATGTCCGGCGGGCGGCGTAGGCCCTGGTCGCCCGACTGGACCACTTCGGCCTCGACTGGCTTCCGGAGTGCGGGGGCAGGGTAGCCGGGTGGGTGGGCGGGCGGGCCGGAACCGGGCAATCACTGCGTGCGCCGGCGCGGTCGCTCTAGGCTCTCCGTGCGCGGTCGGAGCCGCGGCGAACTCGACACTCCGGCAAGGTGGTTCACCGATGGAACAGGACGCCGACGACGGCGCGGTGACGTACGAGCAGGTGACGGTGGTCTCGCTCGCCTCGTGCGAGCCGGTCAATCCGGCGCGGATCGCGGTGCGGGTCGCCTGCGAGGTCATGACGGTCAAGCGGGTGGCGGGCTACTGGGTGCGCTGGGACGAGCGCTGGGGGTCGGAGGAGATCCGCCACCACTCGCGCTGGGTGCCGGACGAGGAGTACGTGCGGCCGGGCACCGGCGGCGTGGACGGCGCGCTCACGGTGACGGTGGCCGCGTACTGGACGTACCGGGAGGGCGGCAGCCCGCGCCGGCCGACCACGGAGACCGCGGTGGCCTTCCGGCCGGGCGAGGCCGAGCACGAACTGGTGCTGGAGCGGCCCGATCCGCACCGCCCGGCGGCCCTGACCGTGCACCTGACCGGCGCCCGCTGGCTGGCGGGCGGCGAGGGGCGGCTGATCCACTACGGCTACGCGGGCGCCACCGAGGCCGCCGGCGGCGAGGGGGAGTGGCTGGTCCGCTTCCCCGAGTGCGGCACCGGCCTGCTCCCGCAGGCGGGTTAGGCGACTGCGGTACGGGCCTGCTCCCGTCGGCTGGTCAGGCCGCCGTCCGGGCCCCGTCCCGCAGGCCGACCTTGCGGGCGGGGGCGCCGGCCCAGATCTCGCCGGGCCCGGTGGAGCGGGTGAGCACGGCGTTGGCGCCGATGACGGTGCCGGCGCCGACGGTGAGCACGCCCTCCTTGCACACCACTTTGGCGCCCGCGCACAGCACCGCGCCGTCCTGGACCACCACCCGCCGCATGGCGCTCCGTTCCTGCGGCACCCACGGGTCGGCCCGGCCGATGGTGACCCCGTTGTAGAGCGTCACGCCGGCGCCGAGGGTGGTGTACGGGTGGAGCACCGTGCCGAAGCCGCGGTGGAACACGACGAGCCCGGGCCCGATCTCGCAGGCGGCGGGCACTTCCATGCCGTAGAGCGCGAGCGCCTCCTGGACCAGGCGGCCCAGGAGGCGGTGGCGGCGGCGGTAGACGAGCGCGGTGACGAGTGACATCCACCCATTGTGGCGGCGCGGCTACTTCACGTCACAAGGGGTTACTTGATGTCCGGTACCGCGGTGTCGTTCTTGAAGGCGTCGAAGACCTGCTTGGACTTGGCGGCGTCCCACAGCACCGCCGACTCCCCGGTCTTGGTCCGGTAGTCCGGGTTGCCGATCGGGACGGTCAGGGT
The DNA here is from genome assembly GCF_042720345.1 of Kitasatospora sp. NPDC058478. NCBI lineage: Bacteria > Bacillati > Actinomycetota > Actinomycetes > Kitasatosporales > Streptomycetaceae > Kitasatospora > Kitasatospora sp. NPDC058478. The sequence goes on from NZ_JBHXML010000084.1 coordinate 4,677, forward strand.
CTTGCCGCCGCCGCCGTTGACGTCCTTCATGGCGAGGAAGAGCGAGCCGAGGTCGGTGAGGCCGGCGTCGTCGTCGACGATGAGGGTGCCGAGGGCGGAGTCGACCAGCGGGTAGAAGGTGAACGGGTTCAGCACGGTGCCGGGGGAGGCGGCCTGGTGGGCGAGGGCGCCGAGGAACTTCTGCTGGTTGCGCATCCGGCCGAGGTCCTGGTCGGCCATCTGGTGGCGCTGGCGGACGAAGGCGAGGGCCTGCTTGCCGTTGAGGGTCTGGTCGCCGGCCTTGAGGTCGAGGCCGGAGTCCTTGTCCTTGAGGTCCTGGTCGATGTGCATCTCGACGCCGCCGATGGAGTCGACGATGCCGACGAAGCCGGCGAAGCCGATCTCGGCGTAGTGGTCGATGCGGATGCCGGTGTTCAGCTCGACGGTCTGGACGAGGAGGCGGCCGCCGCCGTTGCCGAAGGCCGAGTTGATCTTCGAGGTGGTGCCCTTGAGGGTCTTGCCGCTGCTGCTCTTGTACTCGGGGATCGGCACCCAGGAGTCGCGCGGGATGCTCATCAGGGTGTTTCCGTTGTCCCCGACGTGCAGGACCATCATCGAGTCGCTGCGCTTGCCCTCGGTGTCGTGACCGGTGTGCAGGTCGTCCTGTTCCGAGTCGGTGAGGCCCTGGCGGCTGTCGGAGCCGACGATCAGCCAGTTGGTGCCCTTGCCGGCCGGCGGGCGGCCGGGGTAGTCGGCGAGCACGTTCTCGTGGTTGAGCTTGGAGTCGGCCCAGAACCAGGTCGAGACGGCGGTGACCATGACGGCGATCAGGAGGCCGAAGACCGACCACTTGACGATCCGGCGCCGCGGCCACCGCTTGGTCTGTATACCGCCCGGCTGGGCGCCGCCCGGCCCCCCGGGCCCACCCGGCCGTCCGGGACCCCCGGGACCGTTAGGACCACCAGGACCACCGGGGCCCCCAGGCCCACCAGGCCCCCCGGGACGGCCGCCGGGCTGCCCGCCCGGACCCTGCGGCGGGACGCCGCCGAGCCGCGACGGCTCCGGCTGTCGTGGCGCGGGCGCACCCGGCCCGCGCGGGTTCATCGACGACGGCAGCGGCGGCTCGGCCGCCCCGCCGCCCCCGCCGCGCCCGTACGCGCCGCCGTTGCCGCCGCCCCCATACGGGTTCCCGTCTCGGTACGGGTTCCCGCCGCCTCCCGGGCGGCCCTCCTGCCACGTGTTCATGTCGTCGAGGATGCCCGACCCCGCTCGTGCTGACTCCCCCCGGGGTACTCACCAGGTCGCTTGTAGCAGTTTTGATGCACGGGTCGGATCGTTCCGCCGCAACTTCCGCGCGGCCGTACGACGGTGGGGCGGGACGGGGCGGGGCGGCGCGGGCGCCGGGTCGACGTGAGCCCGGTCACCACGCGTCACGTCACCCGCCGTTCAACTGGCGAAACGATTCTTGACCGGTTCGAACGCAGCGTGTTTGCATTTCGGGTATGGATCAGCGTTGGGCACTCACGCGTCGGCGGCACGTCGACCTGCGGCGTGGTGTGGCCTGTTCGCTCTGTCGCGGCTGAAGCGCGCCCACCGGACCACCTCGGCGTCACCCCACCCACGCCGAGCACATCACCTCGAACGCGTCGAGCACGTCGAGCACGTCGAAACACCTTCCCGGGCTCCGACCCGCAGCGGTCCTCCTGCGCCGCGTCGTGCCGCCCCCGCCTCCAGCCAAAGGTGAACCCCATGGCCACCGTCCTGTCCGTTTCCGGCTCCCCGTCCGCGACCTCCCGCACCACCCGCCTGCTGCGCCACGTCGACGCCGGGCTGGAGGCCCGCGGCCACCACGTCGTCCCGTTCGAGGCGCGCAGCCTGCCCGCGCACGCGCTGCTGTCGGGCGACTTCGACCACCCGGAGATCGTCGCCGTGACCGAGCTGTTCGCCCGGGCGGACGGCGTCGTGATCGGCACCCCCGTCTACAAGGCCGCCTACTCGGGCCTGTTGAAGGCCCTGCTGGACGTGCTCCCGCAGTACGCGCTGGCCGGCAAGGCCGTCCTGCCGCTGGCCACCGGCGGCTCGCCCGCGCACGTGCTGGCGGTGGACTACGCGCTGCGCCCGGTGCTCAGCTCGATGGGCGCCGGCCACATCACCCAGGGCTGGTTCGTGCTCGACCGCCACATCACCACCAGGGAGGACGGGACGACCCTGGTCGAGCGCGAGACCGACACCCTGCTGGCCCCGGTCGTGGAGGGTTTCGCGCAGGCCCTGGAGCGGCTGGCCGCACCGGCGCTGACCGGCTGAGGAACCGGGGCCCGGACCCCGTACGGGGCGTCCCCGAGACGGGCCGCGGCACCCCCTAGGGGGAGGGGCGCCGCGCCCCGTAGATCCTTGGTCGGGCGGCTTCATTCCGGCGGATGACGAGCGTGCCCGCCGTTGCTCATAACGTTGTGGACGTCCCCGCTCGTGCCGACGAGGGGCGAGGTTCTCCCGGGAGCCGGCGCCCGCCGGGCCCGGTGGGTGGGGTCAACTCCCGGTCGACGACCCTTCCTGCGCCATGCCCGCGTCCTGCGGCATGCCCGCGCACGGAGGGGCCGGCCGGGGTCGACGGTCGGGCCCACTTCTTAGGAGACTCCAGTGACGACGGCAGCCACAGCCGTGTACGACCCCCAGCTTCCCGACGGCGCGCCCGCCGTCGCCGCCGCGGCCCGCCGGGTCAGCAAGGCGTACGGCGCGGGCGAGACCAGGGTCACCGCGCTCGACGCGGTGGACGTCGACATCCAGCGCGGCCGCTTCACCGCGATCATGGGCCCGTCGGGCTCCGGGAAGTCGACCCTGATGCACTGCCTGGCCGGCCTGGACACGGTCAGCGCCGGGCGGATCTGGATCGGCGACACCGAGATCACCGGCCTCAAGGACAAGCAGCTGACCAGGCTGCGCCGGGACAAGATCGGCTTCATCTTCCAGGCGTTCAACCTGCTCCCGACGCTGTCCGCGCTGGAGAACATCACGCTGCCGATGGACATCGCCGGCCGCCGGCCGGACCAGGCCTGGCTGGACCAGGTGGTGGAGACCGTCGGCCTGGCCGGCCGGCTCAAGCACCGCCCGGCGCAGCTCTCCGGCGGTCAGCAGCAGCGCGTCGCGGTGGCCCGGGCGCTGGCCGCCCGGCCCGAGATCATCTTCGGCGACGAGCCCACCGGCAACCTGGACTCCCGGGCCGGCGCCGAGGTGCTCACCTTCCTGCGCCGTTCGGTCGACGAACTGGGCCAGACCATCGTGATGGTGACCCACGACCCGGTCGCCGCGGGCTACGCGGACCGCGTGCTGTTCCTCGCCGACGGCTTGATCGTCGACGAGATGCACGCGCCCACCGCCGACTCCGTCCTCGAACGCATGCGCCGTTTCGACGGCAAGCGGACCAGCTGAGCGGGCGGGACGGGACAGATGCTGCTCAAGACCGCTCTGCGGAGCTTCTTCGCCCACAAGGGCCGCATGGTGCTCTCCCTGATCGCCGTGATGCTGTCGGTCGCGTTCGTCTCCGGCACCCTGGTCTTCTCCGACACCGCGACCAGCACCTTCGACAAGCTGTTCGCCGCGACCGCCTCCGACGTCTCCGTCCAGCCGCCCAAGCCGGCCGAGGACGACGACCAGCAGGCCTCAGACAAGCCGCGGACCGTCCCGGTGGCGGCCGCACAGCAGCTCGCCGCGGTGCCGGGGGTGAAGTCGGCGGTCGGCCAGGTCATGGTCGAGAACGCGACCCTGGTCGACCCGGCCACCAACAAGCTGGTCGGCCCGACCTCCGGTGCGCCGACCCTGGTCGGCAACTGGACCGAGACCCCGCGCAGCGCGGTGCGTCTCACCCAGGGCCACGCCCCGCGGAACGCGGGCGAGTTGGTGCTGGACGCGGACACCGCGAAGAAGTCCGGACTCGGCGTCGGCGCCAAGCTCCGGGTCGACAACGCCGACGGCCGGCACGAGTTCACGATCTCCGGCATCGCCTCCTTCACCACCACCAACCCCGGTGCGGCGCTGGCCTTCCTGGACACCCCGACCGCCCAGCAGGTGCTGCTCGGCGAGCAGGCGTACACCTCGGTCGAGGCGTTCGGCGACGGCAGCCGCGGCAACGACCGGCTGAAGGCCGACGCCCTGGCCGAGCTGGGCGCCGGCTACCAGGTCAAGACCGCGGCCGAGCAGAAGGACGAGAACACCAAGAGCATCGGCAGCGGCCTCGGCTTCATGAAGAACGCGATGCTCGGCTTCTCGCTCATCTCGGCGTTCGTCGGCTGCTTCCTGATCATCAACACCTTCTCGATGCTGGTCGCCCAGCGCACCCGGGAGATCGGCCTGCTGCGCGCCATCGGCGGCAGCCGCCAGCAGGTGAACCGCTCGGTCCTGGTCGAGGCGCTGATCCTCGGCGTGCTCGGCTCGACCCTCGGGGTCGCGGCCGGTCTGGGCATCGCGGTCGGCCTGATCAAGCTGATGAACGCGATCGGCATGAAGCTCGACGCGGGCGACCTGAAGATCGGTCCGACGGTGTTCCTCGCCGGGTACGCCCTGGGCATCGTGGTGACCCTGGTGGCGGCCTGGGTCCCGGCCCGCCGGGCGAGCCGGATCGCGCCGATGGCCGCCCTGCGCGACCACGGCACGCCGGCCGAGGGCCGCGCCAACCTGGTCCGCACGGTGGTCGGCCTCGTCCTGACGGCGGGCGGCGGCGGTCTGCTGGTGCTGGCCGCGCAGGCGCAGAAGGCGGCCACCGGCGGCCAGTACCTGGGTCTCGGCGTGCTGCTCACCCTGATCGGCTTCGTGGTGCTCGGCCCGCTGCTGGCCACCGCCGTGGTGCGGGTGCTGGGCGCGCTGCTGCCGGCGCTGTTCGGCTCGTCCGGCCGGCTCGCCCAGCGAAACGCGATGCGCAACCCGCGTCGCACCGGGGCCACCGCCGCCGCGCTGATGATCGGACTGGCGCTGGTGATCGGCTCCTCGGTGTTCAGCGCCTCGACGGTCACCTCGGCCAACGCGCAGATCGACCGGTCGGTGGGCGCGGACTACATCGTCCAGGGCGGCCGCACCTCCATCACCCCCGAGATGCTGGACGCCGTCCGCCGGACCCCGGGCATCGACCACGTCACCACCCAGAAGTTCTTCAACCCCAAGCTCCAGCTGCCGGACGGCCGGAGCGCGAAGACCAACCTCACCGCCGCGCCGCCCGCCTTCTTCGGCACCGACTTCCACCTCCCGGTCACCGCCGGTTCGGTGGACGCGATCGGGCGGGGCGAGCTGGGGATCGGCGAGGCCTTCGCGAAGGACCACGGCCTGAAGGTCGGCGACCAGGTGACCGTCGCCTACGGCAAGGGCCGCACCCAGGTGCTGCCGGTGGGCGCCGTGTTCGCGAAGGGCTCGCTGTTCGGCGACGGCTCCTTCGTCGACTTCGACACCATGGCCAGGGCCGTGCCCGCCGACGAGCAGCCGCCGGTCTGGACGTTCTTCGCCAAGGCCTCCTCCGGAGCCGACGTCGCGAAGACGCTGACCGCCCTGGAGGGCGCGCTCAAGGAGTACCCGCAGCTGACCATCAAGGACCAGGCCGGCTACAAGGAGGTCGTGCAGTCCCAGGTCAACACCCTGCTCTACCTGATCTACGGCCTGGTCGGCCTCTCCATCACGGTCGCCGTGCTCGGGGTGGTCAACACCCTGGCGCTGTCGGTGGTCGAGCGGACCAGGGAGATCGGCCTGCTGCGGGCGATCGGGCTCTCCCGCCGCCAGCTGCGCCGGATGATCCGGCTGGAGGCCGTGGTGATCTCGGTGTTCGGCGCGGTCCTGGGCACCGGGCTCGGGCTGGCCTGGGGCGTCACCGCCCAGCGGGTGCTGCGCGACCAGGGCCTGGCCACGCTCTCCGTCCCGACGACCACGCTCGCGGTGACGCTGGTCGCCTCGGTGGTGATCGGACTGGTCGCCGCCCTCGTCCCGGCCTTCCGGGCCGGGCGGATGAACGTCCTCGCGGCCATCGCGACGGACTGACCGGGGCCATCGAGACGGATCGACCGGGGCCGTCGAGGCGGACTGACCGGGCGGCGCGGGCCGCAGGACCCGGCGGTGGGGGGCCGCCGAGGGGGGAACGGGGGGCAGGGGCCGGGTGCGGGCAGCACCCGGCCCCTGCGGCACGGGCCGCCCCAGGCCGACTGAGATGATCGTCCGATGTTCGCCCCGGATACCCCGGACGCCCCGCCGCTGCCCAGCGCCGCGCCCCTCACCGCCGCCGCTGCCGCCCGCTGGCGCGCCGCCCGCACCGCCTGGCGCCTGGACAGCCGCTGGTCGGCGCTGCTGCCGGCCGCCTTCGTGATCCTGGCCACCGCGGTGGAGCCGACCCCCGGCGACTGCAACGTCCAAGGCGTCTGCCGGGACACCTGGGGCTCCTCGCTGGCCGCCTGGTCGGTGCTCGCCGAAGTGGTCCTGCTGGCCGGCCGGTTCCGCGGCCGGGCGCTGGTCCCGCCGGCCGTCCTCGCGGTGCTCTGGTACGCCCCGCACGGCCTGGTCACCCCGCTCTGCCGCTGGACGGCCGTCCTGCTCCACCTGCTGCTCTCCGCCGCGCTGATCGGCGCCGAGCTCGGCCGCCGCCGCGCCCGCCAGCAGCTCGACGAACTGATGGCCCCGCCCGTCCCCTTCCCCTGGACCGCCGCCGGAGCGCCCTCGCCCGTCCACCCCGACGGCCCGCCGGTGCTGCGCCGCGCGCTCGGCGCACTGCTGCTCGCCGCCGCCCTGGCGTTCCCGCTGTACGGGCTGTGGGGGCAGGCCCGGCAGCAGGCGAGCGCCGAACGGGCCGACCAGGTCACCGGCACCGCGGGCGACACCGACCAGGACGGCGCCCTGACCGTCCGCTTCCACCCGCCCGGCGGCGGCCCGGAACGCACCGCCCGGCTGGACGTCTGGTGGGCCCGGCCGCCGCAGCCCGGCGAGCCCGTCCCGCTGCTGGTGGACGGCGCCGCCGTCCGCGCCGCCGGCGACGACTACGACCTCACCGGCGCGCTGACCGCCGGCGGCCTGCTCGCCCTGCCCGGCCTGCTGCTGCTCGGCTCGGCCGCCACCGCGAACGCCCGCCGCTCCCGGCCCCCCTTCGCGGGCTCCGCGCCCGCCCTCGCCGTCCGGGTCCGCGCCGACGCCCAGGGCGACCTGCTGGTGCAGCCGCTGGACGGCCCGCCGGACGGCCCCGCGCTCTGGCGGCTGGTCGAGCGCGACCGCTACCGCTGGGCCCGCTACGGCGCCCCGGACGGCGAGGGCCCGGCCTGGGTGCCCGAACACCTGGAGACCGAGGACGACGACGCCGACCACCTCGAACTCGAAGTCTCCTACGACGAGGAAGAGGAGGAGCCCGGGGACGTCTTCGAACGGCTGACCCCGGAGCAGGCCGCCGCCTGGCTCGCCCGCGCCGGCCGGAGCGTGCCGGCCGTGCTGTACCGGGGGCCCGACGGGCCGGAGCAGCAGCTCCTGGTCCGCCCCGGACTGCTGGACCACGACCCGCGCTGGGTGGCGGCCGTGGTCGCCCCCGCCGCCCGGGCCCCGCGGCCGGGCCGGCGCACCGAGGGCTACCGGGAGCGGGAACTGGCCGTCGCCGCCCTGACCGCCGAGACGGTGGCCGCCGCCCCCGCGGCCGGGCCGGACGCCGAACCGGTGCCCGCCCGGCGCTGGGAGATGCCGCTGCCGCTGCGGGCGGTGGCCGGTCCGGTGCCCGCCCTGCTGCTCGCGGGCCTGGTCGTGCTGCTCGGCCGGAGCGGCTGGTGGGGCGGCCTGGTGCACCCGCTCCTGACCGGCACGGTGGCGATCCTCGCCTGCGGCCGCACCCTCTCCTGGCAGATGGTCGCCGACCGGGACGGCCTGCGGATCGCCACCGCGCTGCGCACCCGGACCTTCCGGTGGCAGGAGATCAACGCGGCCGCCGTCCACCGCAACCTGCTCACCGTCCAGCTGCGCTCGGGTGAGGAGGTCACCGTCGGCAGTCGCCCGGCCGCCTGGCTGGCCGGACACTTCGGGGACCGCTACGACCCGGTCGAGCTGGCCCGGGCCGTCGCGACCGCCGCCCACCGGCCGGACCTGCGTCCGCACCGGTCGCTGCCGGACCGGCTGGGCGGCCCGCAGCACCTGCTGAACCGGTTGTCGCTGGCCGGCTACGCGCTCTTCACCATCGTTCACCACCTGCTCTGAACCTGCGCCGAACCTGCACCGAACCCGCGCGGCCGCCGCCGAACCCCGCCGGGGGCGCTCTCCCGGGCTCCGTCCCGTCCTCCGGAAACCGCCCGTTCCGACCCGGCTGCGGGCCCGTACGCGGAGCGGAGTACGGTGGACGTGATCAAGGAGTCCAACCGGGCGTCGCGGGCTGCGTGCAGCGGCCCAGACCGGGACAAGACGGAGACGTGTCCGCACCGGTACGGTTGGCCCCGATGAACACCAAGGCTGCTGAGGAGCTGCCGGCTGTCTCCGTGATCATGCCGGTGCTCAACGAGGAACGACACCTGCGGACGGCGGTCCGGCGCATCCTGGACCAGGAGTACCCCGGGCCGATGGAGGTGGTGATCGCCCTCGGTCCGTCCACCGACCGGACCGCGGAGATCGCGGCCGAACTGGTGGCGGAGGACCCGCGGGTACGGACCGTGCCGAATCCCACCGGTCGCACCCCCGCAGGGCTGAACGCCGCGATCCGCGGCTCGCGCCATCCGATAGTGGTGCGCGTGGACGGCCACGGGCTGCTCACCCCCGGCTACATCACCACCGCGGTCCGGCTGCTCGACGAGATGGACGCCGCCAACGTCGGCGGCATCATGCACGCCGAGGGCGAGACCGAGTGGGAGAACGCGGTCGCCGCCGCGATGACCTCCAAGATCGGTGTCGGCAACGCCGCCTTCCACACCGGCGGCCTGGCCGGCCCGGCGGACACCGTCTACCTCGGGGTGTTCCGGCGCGAGGTGCTGGAGAAGCTCGGCGGCTACAACGAGGAGTTCATCCGCGCCCAGGACTGGGAGCTCAACTACCGGATCCGCCAGGACGGCGGGCTGGTCTGGTTCACCCCGCAGCTCAAGGTGACCTACCGGCCCCGGCCGTCGGTGAAGGCGCTGGCCAAGCAGTACAAGGACTACGGCCGTTGGCGCCGGGTGGTCACCCGCTACCACCGCGGCTCGGTCAACCTCCGCTACCTGGCCCCGCCGACCGCCCTGCTGGCCGTCACCCTCGGGCTGGTGCTGGGCGTCGCCGTCCACCCGGCCCTCCTCGCGGTGCCCGGCGCGTACCTGCTGGGTATCCTCGGCGGCGGGCTGGTCGGCGGCCGCGGCCTGTCCTTCAAGGCCAGGGCGATGCTGCCGGTGGCGCTCGCCACCATGCACCTCAGCTGGGGCTTCGGCTTCCTCACCTCGCCCCGCTCACTGGCCCGCCGGGTGATAGGCAGCGTCGGACCGGCCGCCAAGGATGTGCTCTCCAGGGCGAGTTGACGCCGACCCGGCAGGGTTTGTCCGACAATTCCCGCCGGGCGCGCGAATTGCCGGACAAGCCCTGACGGTCGAGCCCGCGCCGCTATCGTCGGTGCGCATGGCGACAGTTGAGGGCGGGCCCGGCGCGGCCCGGATCGAGCCGAGCGCGGACGTCGACGAACGGGCCGTCATCGGCGCGGGGACGACGGTCTGGCACCTCGCCCAGGTCCGCGAGGGCGCGGTGGTCGGCGCCGAGTGCGTGATCGGCCGCGGCGCCTACGTCGGCCCCGGCGTCCGGATCGGGGACCGGGTCAAACTGCAGAACCACGCGCTGGTGTACGAGCCCGCGCTGGTCGAGGACGGGGTGTTCATCGGCCCCGCCGCCGTCCTCACCAACGACCGCCACCCCCGCGCGGTGACCCCCGACGGTCGGCCCAAGCGTCAACAGGACTGGCACGCCGAAGGGGTGACGCTCCGTCAGGGCTGTTCGATCGGCGGCCGGGTGGTCCTGGTCGCCGGGGTGACGGTCGGCCGCTGGGCGCTGGTCGCGGCCGGCGCGGTGGTCCACCGGGACGTCCCGGACTTCGCCCTGGCCGCCGGCGTCCCGGCCCGCCGGATCGGCTGGGTCGGCCGCGCCGGCGAGCCGCTGCAACCCGTCGGCGACGGCCGCTGGCGCTGCCCCCGCACCGGCGAGCACTACCGGGAGACGGGCGGCACCCTCGCGCCGACGTAGGGCCCGGGGCCCCTAGCTACTTGGCGCACGCGTCGGTGTCGTCCGCCTGCACCCGCTGGAGGTCCTTCGGTGCCTCGGTCGGGGCCGCCGCCGGAGCGGCGAGGACGTCCTTGCCGAGCACCAGCACCAGCGGGCCCTTGGGATCCGCCTTCGGGTCCGGCCGGACGGCGTCGCCCGGCAGGCCGAGCGCGGCGGCCAGGGCGGCGGCCGCGGCGTCCTGCCCGGTCGGGAAGGACACCGTGGTGGTCGCGGTGACGGGCGCGTCGGGGGCGGTCGTGGCCTTGGCGAAGCCCTTGGTGCGGAGCTTTTCCACGGTGGGCCCCGACTGCCCGCGCGTCCCGCTGCCGTTGCGCACCGTCACCCGGACGTCCTTGGGGTCCACCGTCGGGGCGGCGGCGGTCGGGGCCGCCGGTGCGGTCTCCGGTGCGGCCGTGGCGGCGTCGGCGGGGGCGGCGGTCTCGGTCAGCGAGCGGTCGCCCGCGACCATCGAGAACAGCTGCCCGGCGTCCGGCTGCTTGAGCACCAGCCGGTCCTTGTCCTTGGGGTCGTCCAGGACCGGCACGGTGGCGAAGGTGATGTTCTTGGTGTCCACCTTGCTGAGGTCCAGCGCGAGGTCCTTGAGCTTGTCGACGCTGCCGATCCCGGAGTCCACGGTGAGCGCCTTGGTGGCGGCGTCGGCGAGCTTGTAGAGCTTGCTCGGGCTGGTCAGGGTGTCGTCGCTCTTGATCTTGCGGATCATCGAGCTGATGAACTGCTGCTGGAGCGGGATGCGGGTGAGGTCGCCGCCGAAGCCGACGGCGTGCCGGGTGCGGACGAAGGCCAGCGCCTCGTCGCCCTGGACCACGTGCCGGCCCTTGCTCATCTTCAGGTGCGAGTCCTTGTCGTTGATGTCCTTGGCCGCGCAGACCTCGACCCCGCCGACGGCGCTGGACAGCGTCTTCACCGCCTCGAAGTTGACCTGCACGAAGTGGTCGACCCGGATCCCGGTCATCTTCTCGACGGTCTTCCAGGTGCAGCCCGGGTCGCGCCCCTCCTGGCCGAGGCTGTTGTTGAACATGTCCCGCGCGGAGCCGGGGATCTTCTTGCCGCTGCCGCTCTGGCACTCCGGGATCGGCACCATCAGGTCGCGCGGGATGCTGATCGCGGTGGCGTTGGAGCGGTCCTTGGAGATGTGGAACAGCAGCGTGGTGTCGGCGTGCCCGGCGCTGCCCTCGTTGCCGTACTCGCGGCCGAGGCCCTGCCGGCTGTCGGTGCCCAGCACCAGGATGTTGAGCGCGTCCCCGGCGGCCTTGGGCCGCTCCTCCTCGTTGCCCAGCTGGACCTTGACGGAGGTCAGGTTGCTGTTGAAGTGCTGGTACAGGTAGTACGCCCCGCCGCAGCCCGCGACCATCACCAGGGCGCCGGCCCCGGCGGTCCACTTGAGCGCCCGGCGGCGCCGGGTCCGCTTGGCGGCGGCGGCCGCCCGGCGCCGGGAGTCGCGGCGGCCCGGCCCGGGGACGTCGGCGGTCCCGGCCGACTCGGTGGCCGGCGTCTCCTCGGGGGATCTCCGGTCGGCCGTCCGGCGGCGCTGCCCGGGGATGCCGGCGGCCGGGTCGAGGCGGTACTGGCCGGTTTCCGGGTCGCGCGTCCACTGGTCGGCGGGATCGACCTCCGGTTTGTCCTGCTGCACGGGGGTTCCCTACCTCCGACCGGTCACGGCTCCGGCTCGCCCGTTCGGCGGGCCGATCCGGACACACTAGACGAGCCGAACGACTGAATCGTTCCGGTGTGATCTGCGCCATGTCCAGGTAATGGCCGGGTAAAGTCCCCTGGGTGTGCGGGATTTCCGGAAAACCCGCGCCGACCTGCGGCGCAGCCGCGATCAGTGCTGCGCGCAGGCGTCCACGTCGGCCGTGCGTCCCTCGAAGGTGGGCGAGGCGTCCGCCGAAGGTGACGCCTTCGCCGGAGCCCCCGCGGCCCCCGCGGCCCCCGCAGCCCCGTCCGACCCCGCGCCCGCACCCGCCGCCACCGGACTTGGACTTGGACTCGGGCTCGCGCCCGCCCCGACGCCCGCCCCGACACCGACGCCCGCCCCGACACCGACGCCCGCCCCGGCGACGGCGCCCGGCGACGGCGCCGAACCGGGCGGCCGGACGGCGACCGACCGGTCGTCCCGCAGCGCGGTGAACAACTGGGTGGTCTGCGGCTGCACGAACTCGTCCCGGTCCGAGTCGTACCGGTACGGGCGGCGCGGCGCGGTCAGGAGCACCACGTCCGCCGAGGGGATGTCCCGCAGGTCCTGGGTGAGGTCGTACAGCGCCCCGAGCGAGGACAGCCCGCCGTCCGCCTTGACCGAGGAGGTGGCCGCGTCCAGCACCGGCCACAGCCGCGCCGGGTTCAGCAGCACGCCCTGCGACTGCACCTTGCGGATCAGCGCGGCCAGGAACTGCTGCTGACGGCCCATCCGCTGGGTGTCGCTGCCGTCGCCCAGGCTCTCCCGGGCCCGGACGTAGCCGAGTGCCTGCTCGCCGTGCAGGGTCTGCCGCCCGGCGGGCAGGTCGAGTCTGGCGTCCTTGTCGTGGATCGCCTGCGGGACGCACACCTCGACCCCGCCGATCGCGTTCACCATCGTCTTGAAGCCGTTGAAGTCGAGGATCACGTAGTGGTCGATCCGGATGCCGCTGAGCTGCTCGACGGCGCGGATCGAGCAGGCCGCGCCGCCCATCTCGAACGCCCAGTTGAACTGCATCAGCCCGGCCTTGCTGCGGGTGCCGTCCGATTTCTCGCAGGCGGGGACGGTGACCATGACGTCGCGCGGGATGGAGACCGCCGTCGCGTGCTTCCGGTCGGCGGCCAGGTGCAGCAGGATCGTGGTGTCCGAGCGCTGGGTGCCCGGCTCGCCGCCGTACGAGGAGTTGGTGCCGGAGCGGTCGTCGCTGCCGATCAGCAGGATGTTCTCGGAGCCCTTGGCCCCGGCGGTCCGGCTCGGCCGCTCGGCCTCCAGCTGGGCGAGCAGTCGGTCGGTGGCCGAGTCGGTGCGGATGTTGCCGTCCAGCTTGCGGTAGGCGATCCAGAGCAGTGCCCCGGTGGCGACCAGCAGGAACGCGACGACGCCGGCGGTGATCATCAGCCACCGCCGGCGCCGACGCGGGCGTCCGGGTTCGGAAGGGTGCGCATCCGTCGGGGGCGGGTCGGTCGGGGGGTGCGCGGTGTCGTCCTCGGCCATGGCAGGGATCCCTACCCGCCCGGCCCGACCCGGGGGTTACCCGAGGCGCAGTGTCACCCGTTCGGATTCGGTCCGCTTCTCCCACTGCTCGGGGTCGAGCCCCTGCGAGTTGCGGCACAGCACCACCGAGGCGCCGGCCGCCAGCGGCGCCAGCAGACCGGCCTCCAGGCCGGTCCAGTCGTCGAACGAGAAGGTGGACAGCACCCGGTCGCCGGGCTCCAGTCCGAGCCGGGCGGCCCCTTCCCGGGCCAGCGCGACGGTCTGCTCGCCGGTCAGCTTCAGCGGCAGCCCGTCCACGGCGGTCTCCAGCGCGTGGCCGTCCGGGGCGACGGGCGAGTACGGCGCGAAGCGGTCGCCCTGGCCGGGCACCTCGGCGGCGTAGTCGAGGAAGCCGTCGGGGCGCTGCGGGAAGCGTCCGCCGAGCGGGCGCAGGGCCAGGGCCACCCGCTCGCCCTCGCAGGCGTGGGCGGCCGTCAGTCCGTCCGGGCCGCTGACCACCAGGTCGGCGGCGGCCGGGTCGCCGCCGGGCACCACCGCCACCCCGACCGACCAGCAGGCCAGCAGCCAGACGGCGCTCTGCCAGTGGGCGGGGAGCAGCAGTACGGCCCGGTCGCCCGGGCCGGCGTTCAACTCGTCCTGGAGGAGGTTGGCCGTCTTGGCCACCCAGTTGTCGAAGGTCCGGGCGGACAGTTCCACCCGTTCACCGGTGGCGTCGTCGTAGAAGGTGACCAGCGGGGCCGCGGGATCGACCGTGGGCGTGCCGCCTCGCAGATATGCGTGCAGCAGTTCGACGGGGGTGCGGGCATCGGCAGCGAAATGCGCAGTCATGGTGCGCCCCAGCCTACGGCCTTCGAGTGGGCCGTCGGGAGGGGTGGCGGACCGGGCGCGAGGCGACGTGGCGAGTGGCCCGATTTGCCGCCACCATCCGGTTTATGCGCCTTTCCCTCCCGGCCGCCGTGCTCGCCGGCTGCACCGCCGCCCTGCTCCTCCAGCCCGCCGCCACCGCCGGCCCGGCCGACCCCGACGGCGTCCGGCGCCGCGGCTCCGCCGGCGGCGGGTCGGTCACCTCGCTGCCGCTCGGCCCCGGCCCGGCCCTGGCGCCGCGCACCACCCGGCCGTTCGAACTCCTCGGCGTCGGCTGGGACGGCCCGGCGGACGCGCTGGCCGGCGGCGCCGTCCGGGTCCGCACCCGGGACGCGGCCACCGGCCGCTGGGGCGACTGGCACGACCTGGAGGCCGACACCGAGGACGGCCCCGACCTCGCCCCGCGCGGCGCCACCGCGCCCCTGTGGACCGGCCGCAGCGACGGCGTCGCCGTCGAGGTGCGCCCCGGCCCCGCCGGGCCCCCGCCCGGCCTGCGGCTCGACCTGGTCGACCCCGGCCAGGGTGCGCCCGCGCCCGCCGCCCGGGTCCTGCCCCGCCGCCCCGCCGACGGCCACCAGGCCCCGCGCCCCGCCATCGTCACCCGGGCCGGCTGGGGCGCGGACGAGTCCCTGCGCGACCAGGCCTTCGAGTACACCGGCCCGGTCCACGAGGTGTTCGTCCACCACACCGCCACCGCCACCGACTACGCCTGCTCCGACGCCCCCCGGGTGATCAGGTCGATCTACCAGTACCACGTTCAGAGCAGCGGCTGGCGGGACATCGGCTACAACTTCCTGGTCGACCGCTGCGGCACCGTCTACGAGGGCCGGGCCGGCGGCGTCGACCAGCCCGTCCACGGCGCCCACACCCTCGGCTTCAACACCGACTCGGCCGGCGTCGCCGCCATCGGCACCTACGTCGGCGACGCCCCGCCCCAGCCCCTCCTGGACGGCCTCGCCGCCATCGCCGGCTGGAAGCTCGGCCTCACCGGCCACCCCGCCGACGGCCGCACCAAGCTCACCTCCGCCTCCGACGCCAGCCGCTACCCCAAGGGCACCGTCGTCGACTTCGACGCCGTCTCCGGCCACCGCGACGCCTTCAACACCGAGTGCCCCGGCAACGCCCTCTACGCCCGGCTCCCCGCCCTCCGTACGGCCGCGGTGCGCATCCAGACCCCCTGACGCACCCCACCGCACCGCACCGCCCTACGCCGGCCCCGGCCCCCGCCCGACCAGCCCCCGCAGCTCCGCCGTCAACGCCGCCGCCAGATCCGGCCGGAGGTCGTAGCGCGCCGGCGTGTTCTGCAGCAGCCCGATCCGCCAGCCCGCCCCGGCGTTCACCGCGATCACCGTCTGCACCGCGTTGAGCGCCGGGTCCAGGTCCTCCGCGGCGTCCGGCACCAGCCCCGCGACGGCGTCCAGCTGCGCCACCCCGGGCCCCAGCGCGCGGACCCGGCGCACCCTGGCCACGTACTCCGGTGTCGCGTGGTCCGCGAAGAGCCGCCCCAGTTCGGCGGCGATCACCGACCGTCCGCAGTGCCGGGTGCCGTCGAAGCCGATCACCTCCCCGTCCTCGGCGAACGGCCCGGCGAAGGCCGAACCGTCCCGCTGGTTCCACCCCTCCAGCGCCCGGTGGTACAGCGCCCGCACCGCGCTCTCGTCCCCGGAGGACAGCTCCGGCAGCCGCGTATCGTTCATATCCCCATGGTCGGCGAAGGCGGTGGAGCCGGACAGCGGAGGAGGTGCGCGGCGGTGACGGGCGAGTCGGTACGGCGCTGGCGGCCGGGTTTCCCGCTGGACGTCGCCCGGACGCTGCTGCCGCTGCGCCGGGGCCCCGCCGACCCGGCGTACCGCACCACCGGCGACGGCGCGCTCTGGCGGGCGTCCCGGACCCCGGCCGGGATCGGCACGCTGCGGGTGCTGGCGCGCCCGGCGGCCGGCGAGGTGGAAGCGACGGCCTGGGGCCCGGGTGCGACGTGGCTGCTGGAGCGGCTGCCGACGCTGCTGGGCGCGCAGGACGATCCGGAGGCCCTGGTGCTGCCGCCCGGCCCGCTGCGGGACGCCCAGCGCCGCACCGCCGCGGTCCGCCTCACCCGCACCGGGCTGGTCCTGGAGTCCCTCGTCCCGGCGATCCTGGAACAGAAGGTGACCACCGACGAGGCCTACCGCGCCTGGCGCACCCTGCTACGGGACTTCGGCACCGCGGCGCCGGGCCCGGCCGAGGGCATGCGGGTGGCGCCGTCGGCCCGGGAGTGGGCGCTGGTGCCGAGCTGGGAGTGGCACCGCGCGGGGGTGGACCCGAAGCGCTCGGCGACGGTCATGCGCGCCGTCCGGCTGGCGCCCCGGCTGGAGGAGGCCGCCGCGATGGACCACGTCGAGGCCTTCGCCCGGCTCACCGCCGTCCCGGGGATCGGCCCCTGGACGGCCGCCGAGACCCTGCAACGCAGCAACGGCGACCCGGACGCGGTCTCGGTCGGCGACTTCCACCTGCCCAACCTGGTCGGCTGGGCCCTGGCCGGCCGCCCCCGCAGCGACGACGCCCAGATGCTCGCCCTGCTGGAGCCCTACCGCCCGCACCGCCACCGCCTCTGCCGCCTCCTGCTGGCGACCACCCCCCACGCCCCCCGCTACGGCCCCCGCCTCACCCCCGACGACCACCGGCGGCGATGAACTACGCCGTAGTACACTGCCTCGCATGGAAGCAACCATGCGGGAGCTGAACCAGCAGACGGCCAGGGTGATAGGAGCCGTCGAGCGGGGCGAGACCGTCACCGTCACCAAGGACGGCAGGCATGTGGCCACCATCCTGCCGCCGAGCCTGGCCGCACCCGTCTACCCCTTCCGGACCGATCCGATGGGGGAGGAGCTCGACGACATGCCGGTCATCCCCGGTGGCGGCGGGCGCATTCTGGCCGACCTCGACCAGCACATGGAAGGATTCGGCAGGTGACCGACGTCGCGGTGGTCGGTGACACCGGCGCCCTGCTCGCCGCATACGCCGGTGAGGAACCCGACCACGACGCCTGCCTGAAGGCCTTGCGTACGGTCGGCCATCTGGTCATCTCGCCGCTGGTGCTGGCCGAGCTGGACTACCTCGCGCACCGGACACTCGGAGCCGCGATGGCGATGCGCGTTCTGGACGACATCATCGACCGATGTGCGATCGGCCGCTTCGAGGTGCCCGAGGTGGGTGCGCACCTTGCCACCGCGCGGGCGGTCATGCGGCAGTACCCGGACCTGGACATCGGCCTGACGGACGCCATCAACGTCGCGCTGGCCGCGGAGTTCAGGACCGACGCCGTGCTGACCGTCGACCGTCGCCACTTCCGTGCGATCAGGCCGCTGACCAACCACAAGGCCTTCCGGCTGCTGCCGGACGACCTCGACGGCTGATCCTCACCGCACCTCGATGAAGGTGTCGGCGCCGCGGTCCGGGCGTTCGCGCCTCACCCCCGACGACCACCGGCGGCGCTGAACCGGAAGCGCTGTGCGGTGTACACGCCGATGTGTACGCTTGATGCATGACTGACGCACTGAGCATCCGGGAACTGCGTGCGAACCTCGCCGAGGTGGTCACCCAGGCCGAGGCCGGCGAGATCACCGTGATCACTCGGAAGGGCGAGCGGGTCGGAGCGGTCGTGCCGATCGAGATCCTCGATGCCGTCGAGGATGCCGCCGACGAACTGCTCGCCCGTGAGGCCGAGCAGCACCGGAACGATCCCACCGTGACCATGGCCGAGCTCCTGGCCGACCTGTTCGACTCGCCCAAGGACTCCTCCGGGAGCGCTGCGTGAAGTACGCGTTCCGCTTCACCTCGCATGCCAGGCGCCAGCTGCGTGACATCAGCCAGGTCGACGCGATGCGGATCCTCACCGCGCTCACCGTTCTCGGCGAGGACCCTTACGTCGAGGGCCCGGATGTCAAGAAGCTGGCGGGTCACGTCGGCCTCTACCGTCTCCGGGTCGGCGTCTACCGCGTGGCCTACGAGATCCACGACGGCGTGCTGGTGATCCTCGTGGTGGCCGTTGGCAATCGCCGCGAGGTCTATCGCGGTCTCTGAACCGCTACCGCACCTCGATGAAGGTGTCGGCGCTGCGGTCCGGGCGTTCGCGCGGGGGTTCGGCGGGGCGGCCGACGGCGATGGCGCCCATCGGGTCCCAGCCGTCCGGGAGGTCGAGGGCCGCGCGGACGGTGTCGCGGCAGAACATGGTGGACGACACCCAGGCGGAGCCGTAGCCCTCGCCGGTGAGGGCGACCAGGAGGTTCTGCACGGCGGCGCCGGCGGCGACGGTGAACATCTCCCGTTCGGCGGCGGCGCGCCGCTGGTCGGGGTAGTGGTGCGAGCCGTCCATGACGAGGCAGGGCACCACCAGGTAGGGCGCCTCGCGCAGGACGTCGCCGCGGGCGGTGCGGCGGGCGATCCGGGCGTCGTCCCAGCCGTCGAGTTCGCGCAGGTCGCGCTGCCAGGCGGCGAGCATCGCGTCGAGCAGCCGGGTGCGGGTCTGCGCCGTCTCCAGCAGGACGAACCGCCACGGCGTGGTGTGGTGCGGGGCGGGCGCGGTGACGGCGGCGGCGACGGCGCGGCGCACGGCGCCGGGGTCGACCGGGGCGTCGGTGAAGGAGCGGACGGTGCGCCGCAGGGTGACGGCCTGGCGCAGCGCCTCGGAGGTGCCGAGCCGGAACATGTCGTCGACGGCGGGGCGGACCAGCGGCCGGGTGCCGTCGCCGTCCTCGGCGGTGACGAGGTGGCCGAGCCCGCGGACGACGGCGACCGGCACGCCGCTGGTCTTGCCCTTCACCAGGTCGGCGGCGGCGGCGAGTTCGTCGGCGGTGGCGGTGACGGTGAGCGCCAGCTCGTTGCCGTGGCTGTCGGTGCGCCCGCGGTGGTCCTCCAGTACGGACAGTCCGGCGGCGCCGATGGCGACGTCGGTGAGTCCGTTGCGCCAGGGCCGGCCGAAGGTGTCGGTGACGACGACGGCGAGCCGGCGGCCGGTGAGCTGCTGGAGCCGCCCGCGCAGGGCGCGGGCGGAGGCGTCCGGGTCCTCGGGCAGCAGCAGGACGGTGCCGGGGGCGGTGTTGGAGGCGTCGACGCCGGCGGCGGCCATGACGAAGCCGTTGCGGTTCTCGACGATCCGGGCGTGGCCGCGCCGGGCGACCACCCGGACGGTCTCGGCCTCGATCGCGGCCTCGCGGTCGGCGGCGTGCAGCAGCCGGCCCTCGGCCTTGCTGACGATCTTCGAGGTGACGATCAGGATGTCGCCGTCCTGGTACTCGCCGGCCTTGGCGAGCAGCGCGGCGAGGTCGGTCCCGGCGTCGATCTCCGGCAGCCCCTCGACCGGCAGGATCTGCAGGCTCATGCGCCCGCCCCGCTGCGCCCGCGCCCGCGCCCGCGCCCGCTCACTTGCGCACCTGCTCGGCGAGGGCGAGGGCGGCCCGGGCCATCTCGGCGGTGGCCTCGACGTCGGTCATCAGTAGCGGGACGGCCCGGCAGGCGATCCCGGCGGCTTCGACGGCGGCGACCGAGGCCTGGTCGGCGGTGTCGACGAGCCAGCCGTCGATGAGTGCGGAGCCGTAGTTCAGTGCGACCGCCTCCGCGGTGGCCTCGACGCCGACGGCGGCGAGCACCTTGTCGGCCATGCCGCGCACCGGGGCGCCGCCGATGATCGGGGAGAGCCCGACGACGGGGGCGGGGGCGGCGGCGACGGCCTCCCGGATGCCGGGGACGGCGAGGATGGTGCCGATGGAGACGACCGGGTTGGACGGCGGGAAGAGGATGACGTCGGCGGCGGCGAGGGCCTCCAGGACGCCGGGCGCGGGCTTGGCGGTGTCGGCGCCGACCGGGATGATCGCCTCGGCGTCGACGGCGGCGTGCAGCCTGACCCAGTACTCCTGGAAGTGGATCGCCCGGGTGCCCTGCTCGTCGGTGATCCGCACGTGGGTCTCGACCCGGTCGTCGCTCATCGGCAGCAGCCGTACGCCGGGCTTCCAGCGCACGCACAGCGCCTCGGTGACCTGGCTGAGGCTGTAGCCGGCGGTGAGCATCTGGCTGCGGACGAGGTGGGTGGCGAAGTCGCGGTCGCCGAGCCCGAACCACTCGGGGCCGACGCCGTACTCCTTCATCTCGGCCTTGATCGACCAGGTCTCGTCGGTGCGGCCCCAGCCCTGCTCCTCGTGGATGCCGCCGCCGAGGGTGTACATCACGGTGTCGAGGTCGGGACAGACCTTGAGGCCGTAGAGGTGGATGTCGTCGCCGGTGTTGCCGATGACGGTGATCTCGTCCTGCGGTCCGACCGCCGCGAGGAGTCCGCGCAGGAAGCGCGCTCCGCCGATTCCGCCTGCCAGTGCCACGATGCGCATGGGTTCATCCTGCCACGGTCCGACTGCCCGTCAGCCCGGTCGTAGGTCCGGTCGCCGGCGGGTGCGACGGCCGGGCTGACGGGGGCGGGTGCTCAGTGTGCCTCGGCCTGGGCCTGCGGGTGCTGCTCGGGGACGGCGGTGCCGCCGTACTGGTTCATCTCGGTGAGGCCCGGGGTGTAGAGGTGGATGGAGACGGCGGGTTCGAGCGTGCCGTTGACCACCTCGTGGAGGTAGCCGGAGGAGAAGACCCGCTGCCCGCCGGGGCGCAGGGTGCGGGCTCCCTCGCCGGCGCGGGTGAGCGAGCGCTCGATCAGCTCGCCCTGGACGACGGTCATCACGCCGGAGGACTCGCCGTGGTCGTGGAAGCCGCTGCTCTGGCCGGGCAGCCAGCTGAGCAGCCAGACCTCGTAGCCGGGGCCGGTCTCCAGCCGGGCGTACCAGCGGGTGAGCGCGTCGTAGCGGACCAGGGGTTCCCAGCGGGCGCGGTCGGCGGCGATCTCGCGGATCAGCCGGGCGTGGCCGGCCACGGTGGTGGGGTGGCGGGGCAGGTCGGTGCGGGCCAGGTGCGGGAAGGCGAGCGGGTCGCCGGCGATGGAGACGTCGCTGAGGCCGTCGGTCCAGCCCCGGGCGGGCGCGGTGGGCGCGGTGGGCGCGGTGGGGGAGGGGCTTCGGCGGGCGAGTTTGTTGCGGTCGCGGTTCCGCTTGCGGATGCGGGTCATACGCACGGGAGTCGTCCTCGGAGTGGCGGCTGGTTCGTCGGGGATCAGCCGGATCCGGGATGTCCTGGGACGGGAATCGCGGGCGGCCTCTGTGCTTCCTGGGGGCGGCGCGCGGTGGGACGCGGGCGCCTAGATACAGCAGGAGCAGAGGCGACAACAAGAGTTCACGGCACGGCGGAGCGTGGAACCGCTCCGGGGGCTGGCGAACTCTGACATGGGGGAAAGGAGACCGCATCCGTGGGGCCGGTGTCAAACACAGGGATGCGGCATTCGAGAGGGTTACGCCAAGAAGTTGCCCGGATGGGGTGATAAATCACGCTCTATGTTTCGATGGGAAGATCGCCGGGAAGGCAGGGCGATGACCGGCCTGTGATGGTGACCGAGCGTCACTCGCCGAAGGGTTGTGGCTGGTTCGACGCCGTTCAGGGCTTTCGGATCGAAGGTCCAATGTGTCCGAATATGTACACTATTCGTAACGGCTTGGTGCCGGGGAGTGAATCCTCGCCCCAATACCAGAGCTCGGCTTGACTGAGCCAGAGTGACGCAACTGTAATTTCACTCGTGTCGTCGGCCGCACGAGGCAACGGCAACCACGGGGACGCCAAGTAGGGGCAGAGGAGGCGCGCCACATGAGCGAGCTCTTTGAGCTGTTGATCGGTGACGGCATCGCGGAGGAGGAAGAGGAACTCGGTTGGCAGGAGCGCGCGTTGTGCGCCCAGACCGACCCCGAGTCCTTCTTCCCCGAGAAGGGCGGCTCCACGCGCGAGGCCAAGAAGGTCTGCCTCGCCTGCGAGGTCCGTTCGGAATGCCTGGAGTACGCCCTCGCCAATGACGAGCGGTTCGGCATCTGGGGCGGCCTCTCCGAGCGCGAGCGCCGCCGGCTCAAGAAGAGCGCGGTCTGACCGGGGCGGCCGCCGACCCCCGCTGACCCTTCGACAACCACACGGCAGTACGGGCGCCTCACCGCGGCGGTGGGGCGCTTTCGTGTTCCCTGCCGGCTCTTCACCGGTCCCGCACCGGCACCGCGGACGAAGCCGCCATCCGGAGCCGTTAGTGTGGTGCGCCATCCGGTTGCCGTTCACCGGCTGTGTCCACCGAGAACTGAGGCCCGCGCACTCGATGACCGTCTACAGCCACCAGAGCGGCTTCACCGCTGCCAGGCCGCCCGCCTACCCGCGCCACCTGGTCACCGCAGTGATCGTCTCGCACGACGGGGCCCGCTGGCTGCCGCAGGCCCTCGCCGGCCTGCTCGGCCAGGACCGCCAGGTCCAGCGGGTGCTCGCGGTCGACACCGGTTCCACCGACAACTCTCCGCAACTGCTGGCGGACACCCTCGCCGACTGGCTGCCCGAGAGCGGCCCGCTGCTCCTCGGCCGCCGGGCCGGCTTCGGCACCGCCGTCGCCGAGGCCGTCTTCAGCAGCCCGCCGCTGCGCCCGGAGGACCTGCCGTACCGGCTCGACCCCTCCGGCTACGACCCGGTCACCGGCGGCTGGGACGACTTCGGCGACCCGCTCGCCCAGGAGGACGACCTCGGCCGCGGCGGCCCGCGCGAGACCCAGCCCGTCGAATGGCTCTGGCTGCTGCACGACGACTGCGAGCCGCAGACCGACGCGCTGCGCCGGCTGCTCCAGGTCGCCGACTCCACCCCCAGCGCCGCCGTGGTCGGCCCCAAGCTGCGCAGCTGGTACGACCGCCGCCAGCTGCTGGAGGTCGGCGTCACCATCGCCCGCTCCGGCCGCCGCTGGACCGGCCTCGACCGCCGCGAGCAGGACCAGGGCCAGCACGACCAGGTCCGCCCGGTGCTCGCCGTCTCCAGCGCCGGCATGCTGGTGCGCCGCGACGTCTTCGAGGAACTCGGCGGCTTCGACAAGGCGCTGCCGCTGATGCGCGACGACGCCGACTTCTGCTGGCGGGTCAACGCCGCCGGCCACCGCGTGGTGGTCGCCCCCGACGCCGTGCTGCGGCACGCCGAGGCGGCCAGCCGCGAGCGCCGCGCCATCGACTGCGGCCCCGCCCACCCGCACCGGGTGGACAAGGCCGGCGCCGTCTACACCCTGCTCGCCAACTGCAAGGGCGCGCTCTTCCCCTACGTCCTGCTGCGGTTGGTGCTCGGCACCCTGCTGCGGGCCGTCACCAACCTGCTCGGCAAGGACCCGCGCCAGGCCTTCGACGAGCTCACCGGCCTCGGCCACGAACTCGTCCGCTTCCCCCGGCTGCTGGCCGCGCGCAAGCAGCGCGCCCGCACCCGGGCCGCCGACGCCCTGGACGACCGCACGCTCTTCCCGCCGCCCGGCGCCACCGCCCGGCTCGCCGTCGAGGGCGTGATCGGCTCCCTCGGCATAGGGGGAGGGGACGACACCGGCCGGCACGGCACGGTCGAGGCCGGGCCGGGCGGCGAGGACGACGAGGACCTGGTCGTCGAGCAGTTCACGCTGATCAAGAAGCTGGCCCGGCGTCCGGCGCCGGTGCTGTTCGCGGCCCTGCTGGTGTTCGCCCTGATCGCCTGCCGCGGCCTGTTCGGCAGCGGCGAGCTGTTCGGCGGCGCCCTGCTGCCGGCCACCGACGGCGCCGGCGGCCTCTGGTCGATGTACGCGGACGCCTGGCATCCGATCGGCACCGGCTCCGCCGCCGCCGCGCCGCCGTACCTCGGCGTGCTCGCGGTGCTGTCCTGGGTGCTGTTCGACCACGCCGACCTCGCGCTCACCCTGCTGGTCGTGCTCACCGTGCCGCTGTCCGCGGTCAGCGCCTACCTGGTGTCCCGGCCGCTGCTGGACTCCAAGCTCGTCCGGGCCTGGGCCAGCGCCGCCTACGCGCTGCTGCCCGCCGCGACCGGCGCGCTCGCCCAGGGCCGGATCGGCACCGCCGTCCTCGCCGTGCTGCTGCCGCCGCTGGCCCGCGCCGCCGCGATCGCGGCCGGTCTCGGCATCCGCGACGAGAGCGCCGCCAAGGGCGCCCGCCCGGGGTGGCGGCCGGTCTGGATGACCGTCCTGCTGCTCACCCTGGCCACCTCCTTCGTGCCGTTGACCTGGGCGCTCGCCCTGCCGCTGTGCCTGGCGACGCTGGTCGTCGCGGTGGTCCGCGGCGGTGCCTTCGGCTCGGGCGGCGCCGCGCTGCGCCTGCTCGGCCTGCGCGTCCTGGTGATCCTCGCGCTGCCCGTCCTGGTGCTGGCGCCGTGGTCGCTGTCGGTGCTGGCGCACCCGCAGTGGCTGCTGCTGGAGGCCGGCCTGCCCGGCCTGCACGGCACCGGTGCGAGCGCGGCCGGCCTGCTGCTGGTCAACCCGGGCGGCGCCGGGGTGCCGCCGGTCTGGCTGTCGGCCGGCGTGGTGCTCGCCGCGCTCGCCGCACTGCTGCGCGCCGACCGCCGCCGTGCGGTGCTGTCCGCCTGGGGTGCGGCCGGTGCGGGTCTGGTCTTCGCGGTCGCGGTGGCGGGCACCTCCGTCACCCCGGCCTCCGGCGGCCCGGCGGTGCCCGCCTGGGCCGGCCCGGCCTCGCTGATCGCCGGGATCGCCCTGCTGGCGGCCGCCGCGATCGGTGCCGACGGCGCCAACGCCCGAGTGGCCGGGATCGCCTTCGGCTGGCGCCAGCCGGTGGCCGCGCTGGTGGTGGCCGCCGCGGTGCTGGCCCCGCTGGGCACCGGCCTGTGGTGGGCGCTCACCGGCGCCGGCAAGCCGCTGCACCGGGCCCAGGCCGGCCAGGTGCCCGCGTTCATCGCGGAGGAGGCCGGTACCACCGACCGGTCCCGCACCCTGGTCGTCACCGGCGACCCGGGCGGCGGCGCGGTCCGCTACACCGTGGTCCGCGGCGCGGGCCTGACGCTCGGCCAGGCCGAGTCCACCGTCGACCCGGCGACCGGCACCCAGGACGGCCTGAACAAGATGGTCGGCAGCCTGCTGGCCGGTTCCGGCGCCGACCAGGCCGGTGCGCTCTCCGGCTACGGCATCGCCTACGTGCTGGTCCAGCAGTCGGTGATCGGCACCTACAAGGACGTCCTGGACACCACCCCCGGTCTGGTCAAGGCCAATCAGGACGGCGACTCCGCGCTCTGGCAGGTCACCGGCGCCCCCGCCGTCCGTGCGGTGATCACCGCCCCGGGCGCCGCCCCGGTGGTCGTCCCGGCCGGGGCCCGCGACCTCACCGCCACCGTCCCGGCCGGCCCGGACGGCCGGGTGCTGCGGCTCGCCGAGTCCGCCGCACCCGAGTGGAAGGCCACCGTGGGCGGCACCGCGCTGGAGTCCGTCACGGTCGACGGCTGGGCGCAGGGCTTCAAGCTCCCGGCCGGCGGCGGCAAGCTGACCGTCACCCGGGAGGACGGCTTCGCGCACACCGGCTGGATCTGGGCCCAGGTGCTGCTCGGCCTGACCGTCCTGGTGCTGGCCCTGCCCGGACGCCGCAGCCACAAGGACGACGACCTGCCCGAGGAGGTGGTGGCCGCCGCCGCGCTGGCCGCCGCGGCCCAGGCGCAGGCGCCCGCCCCCGGCAGCCGCCGGGCCCGCCGGATGGCCGAGCGCGGCGAGGGCGGCGAGGACGGCGGGGTGTACGAGGGCCCGCCGGGCGCGATCCCGGCGCAGCCGGCCGGCGAGCCGATGGCCGAGGCGGTCCAGGCGGCCGCCGCCGTCCAGGAGACCGAGCCGTACGCCGACCCGTACCAGACGTACCAGCAGGCCGACCCGTACAGCTACGACCAGTACGCGGCCCAGCAGCCGGTGGCCGCGCCGTACGGCGGCCAGGGGTACGACGGCCAGGGCTACGAGGGCTACCAGCCGCAGGCGTACCCGCAGCAGGGCTACGAGCAGCAGCCGTACCCGCAGGAGCAGCAGTACGGCTACGAGCAGCAGCCCTACCAGCAGACGGAGCACCAGCAGCCGTGGGTGCCGGGGCAGCCGCAGGCCGAGCCCTACTACGACCCCAACGACCCGAACGACCCCAACGGCACGGGCCGGTACCCGCACCAGCACGGATCGGGGAGCTGACCCGCGATGAAGAAGCCCGCATTCAGGAAGAAGTCCGCGCCCGAGGCCGTCGAGCCGACGGAGACCGCCGAGGCCGGGCAGTCCGGGCAGTCCGGGCACGCCCCGGCCCAGGCGCCGGAGCCCGCGGCCTCCGCCCGGCCGGCCGGGCGGTCCGGGGGCACCAGGACCACGCAGTCCCTGCTGGCCGCGGCCGTCGTGCTCGCGGCGGTGTTCGGGATCGCCGAGACGCGCCCGCCGGCCGTCCCCGCCAAGGCGGACGGCGGCGTCGCCCCGACCACCGCGCAGGTCGAGCGGACGGCGGCGGTCTGCCCGCAGCCGCTCCAGGGCCTGACCGGCTCGACCACGCTCACCGCCTACACCCCGCCCGGGGCGGGCGGCGCCACCGGCGGGGCCGGCTGGCTCTCCGACGCCGCCGCGCCCGCGACCCCGCCGACCACCGCCCCCTCCGCCCCGGCGTCCGGCGCCCCCGCCGCGCCGTCCGGCTCGGCCGCTCCGGCCGCTCCGGACAAGGGCGCCGCGCCCGCCGACGCCCGGCTGACCCTGGCCAAGCCCGGCGCCCCGGCCACCGGCCCGGCCGCCAACGGCGACACCGCGCCCGGCACCGGGGCCGTCGCCACCGGCGCTCTCGCCCCCGGCTTCACCGTCACCCAGACCACCGTGGTCACCGAGCAGCGCGGCCTCGGCCTGTCCGGCCTCACCTGCACCCCCGCCGGGACCAGCTTCTGGTTCGCCGGGGCCAGCACGGCCGGCGACCGGGTCGACTACGTCAGCCTGGTGAACACCGAGTCCTCCGCCGCCGTGGTCGACATCAAGCTGTACGGCGACAAGGGCCTGATCGAGAACGACGCCGCCAACGGCATCACCGTCGCCCCCGGCAGCTCCCAGTCCGTGCTGCTGCCGACGATCAGCAAGGGCGCGGTCAACGACCTCGCCGTGCACGTGGTCGCCCGCAGCGGGCGGGTCGGTGCCGCGCTGCACGCCGCCGATGGTGCCAAGGGCGCCGACTGGATCCCGGCCTCGGCCGAACCGGCGGCCACCCAGGTGCTGCCAGGCCTGCCCGCCGACACCTCCGCCGCCCACCTGGTGGTCTGGGCGCCGCCGGAGGACGACGCCGACCTGAAGATCCAGCTCTCCGGCAAGAACGGCTGGTTCACCCCGGCCGGCAACGAGTCCATCCACATCAAGGCGGGCATGGTGGCCGCCGTCGACCTCGGCAAGGTCACCCGCGACGAGGTCGCCGGGCTGCGGCTGTCGCCCACCGACGACAAGCACCCGACCCGGGTCGTGGCGGGCCTGCGGGTCGACCGGGCCGGGGGCGGCGGCAAGAGCGACGCGGCCTGGCTCACCGGCACCGGCCCGGTCGGGGCCCGCGCCACGGTCGCCGACAACCGGGCCGGCGCGTCCACGCTGTTCCTGACCTCCGCCGGCGACGCCGCCACCGTCCGGGTCACCGCCTCGGCCGGCAGCGGCGGCGGCACCCCGGTGAGCAAGGACGTCCAGCTGCCGGCCGGCGGCACGGTCGCCCTCCCGGCGCCCGAGCCCGGTGGGCTGAACGGCAGCTTCGCGCTCACCGTCGAGACCGTCTCCGGCGGCCCGGTGATGGCCGCCCGGATGCTCTCGCTGCCCGCCAAGGACGTGCCGATGTTCACCATCCAGGCGCTGCGCGACGACCACAGCACCGTCAGGGTCCCGCGGGCCGGCCAGGATCCGGGCGTCGTCCTGCGCTGACCGGTCGGACGGGGCGGTACCCGGCAGGCCCGGGTACCGCCCCGTCCGCGTGCTCAGTCCTCGTCGTAGCGCGGGTCGATGGCGTCCGGGGACAGTCCCAGCAGCTCCGCCACCTGCTCGATCAGGATCTCGTGCACCAGCGCCGCGCGGTCCTCGCGGGTCTTCGCCCGGATCTCCACCGGCCGCCGGTACACCACGATCTGGCTCTTGCGCCCCTGCTTGCCCGGCAGCACCCGCCCCAGCGGCACGCCGTCCTCGCCGTCGGCCGCGTCGGGCTCGTGCAGCGGCACCTCCTGGACGGCGAACTCCACTTCGATCAGCTGCGGCCAGCGCCGTTCAAGACGCTCCACCGATTCGCGCACGTAGTCGTCGAACAGTTCGGAGCGGGTGAGCGAGATCGGCACCTGTGGCGGCGCCAGCGGGCCGCGCAGCCCCCTGCCGTGCCGGTCGCGATGCCGGGGACGGCGCGAGGGTCCCGTCGATGACTGCGGTGCAGAGCTGTCCATATCACTGCCGAGGGTAGTCCTTGGACGGTCGGAAGTGGACTACTCCGACGGGGAAACGCCCGGGGCGGCGGAGGCGTGGACCGGCGTGCGGACCGCGACACGGCACACCCGCCGGACAGGCGGTCTTCGCTCCCCGGCGAGGAGTGCGGTACCGTCCACCCTCGTGAGCTCTGTACGTCGTTGTTCGCGGACCGCGTGCGGCCGGCCGGCCGTCGCGACGCTGACGTACGTCTACGCGGACTCCACCGCCGTCCTGGGCCCGCTCGCCACCTACGCCGAGCCGCACTGCTACGACCTGTGCGCCGAGCACGCCGAGCGCCTCACCGCCCCGCGCGGCTGGGAGGTCGTCCGGTTGGCCGCCGAGGCCGGGCCGCTGCGCCGCAGCAGTGACGACCTGGAGGCCCTCGCCAACGCCGTCCGCGAGGCCGCCCGGCCGCAGACCCCCCGTCAGGGCCGCGGGTCCGAGGGCGAGTCCACCGAGGGCGGCCGCCGCGGCCACCTGCGCGTCCTGCGCTCGCCGGACAACTGACGCCGCACAGCCGACGCCGTACCCCGCCCGGGCCTGCACCGGGCGTTCGTCCGACTTGGGTACGCTGCCCGTCTACCGTCACCGCGGACCGTCGACCGAACGGGCGGTGACCCCGACGTATCGTGACCGTGGGCGGCCAGCCGCCGATCACACGCACACCGACCAGTACAGAGACCAGGGTGGAGCCGCAGTGCGCGACCTCAAGCAGCTCGTGAAGGCCTACGACGTCCGAGGCGTCGTCCCGGACCAGTGGGACGAGCACCTGTCCCGGGCCTTCGGCGCCGCGTTCGTGCAGGTCACCGGCGCGTCCGCGATCGTCGTCGGCCACGACATGCGCCCCTCCTCCCCGTCGCTCACCCGGGCGTTCGCCGAGGGCGCCGCCGCCTACGGCGCCGACGTGGTCCAGATCGGCCTCTGCTCGACCGACCAGCTCTACTACGCCAGCGGCAAGCTCGACCTGCCCGGCGCGATGTTCACCGCCAGCCACAACCCGGCCCAGTACAACGGAATCAAGCTGTGCCGGGCCGGCGCCGCCCCGGTCGGCCAGGACACCGGCCTCTCCGAGATCCGCGAGCTGGTCGAGTCCTGGACGGGCGAGGACGACACCGTCACCGTCCCGGCCAAGGACGTCAAGCCCGGTGCGCTGTCCGAGCAGGACACCCTGCGCGGCTACGCCGACCACCTGCTGGGCCTGGTCGACCTCACCGCGATCCGCCCGCTCAAGGTCGTCGTGGACGCGGGCAACGGCATGGGCGGCCACACCGTGCCGACCGTCTTCGACGGCCTGCCGATCGAGCTCGTCCCGATGTACTTCGAGCTGGACGGGACCTTCCCCAACCACGAGGCCAACCCGCTCGACCCGAAGAACATCGTCGACCTCCAGGCCAAGGTCCGCGAGGTCGGCGCCGACCTCGGCCTGGCCTTCGACGGCGACGCCGACCGCTGCTTCGTCGTCGACGAGCGCGGCGAGCCGGTCTCCCCGTCCGCCATCACCGCCCTGGTCGCCGCCCGCGAGATCGCCCGCGCCCAGGCCGCCGGCGAGGCCGAGCCGACCGTCATCCACAACCTGATCACCTCCTGGACCGTCCCCGAGGTGGTCCGCGAGCTCGGCGCCAACCCGGTGCGCACCCGGGTCGGCCACTCCTTCATCAAGCAGGAGATGGCCGTCACCGACGCCGTCTTCGGCGGCGAGCACTCCGCGCACTACTACTTCCGCGACTTCTGGCGCGCCGACACCGGCATGCTGGCCGCGCTGCACGTGCTGGCCGCGCTCGGCGGGCAGCCCGGCACGCTGTCCGCGCTCACCGCCGAGTACGACCGCTACGCCGCCTCCGGCGAGATCAACAGCACCGTCGCCGACCAGGCCGCCAGCACCGCCGCCGTCCGCGCCGCCTACGCCGGCCTGGAGGGCACCACCGTCGACGAGCTGGACGGCCTCACCGTGGCCGGCCCGGACTGGTGGTTCAACCTGCGCGCCTCCAACACCGAGCCGCTGCTGCGCCTGAACGCCGAGGCCAAGGACCCGGCGAAGATGGCCGAGCTGCGCGACGGCGTGCTCGCCATCGTCCGCGCCTGACCGAGGCCTCCTGTGCCCCGGCCGGTAGGGTTGCCTATCGGCCGGGGCACCGCCGTGCCACCCCCCGACTTTTGGAGAGCCCCATGAAGCTCGAATCCTTCCTGCTGGAGATCCTGGTCTGCCCGCAGTGCCGGGCCGCGCTCACCGAGGGCGGCACCGAGGAGCAGCCCGAGCTGCTCTGCACCGGCGCGGACTGCGGCCTCGCGTACCCGGTCCGGGACGGCATTCCGGTCCTGCTGGTGGACGAGGCCCGCCGCCCGGCCTGATCCTTGGGGCGAAGCCCCCACCCCGCCAGCCCAGCGCGCACAGGACAGCAGCCGGAGGCCCGCCGCATGCTCGACGACACCCTGCTCGACGACCCGGCCGCCCTGCAGCGCGCCGACCGCGACCGCGCCCTGCTGGCCCTGGCCGGTGCCGGCGCGCGGGTCCGCACCGCGCTGCGGCTGGCCGACGCGGCCGGCCTGGACCGGCTGCGCCCGGACGGCCGCCCGCGCGCCGTCCTGGTCGCGGGCCACGGCAGCGCCCTGACGGCGGGCGAGATCCTGACCGCGCTGGCCGGCCACGCCGGCCTGATCACCACGCTGCCGCCGACCGAGGCGGCCGCCCCGCGCGCCGACCGGGCCGGCGCGCCGCCCGCCTTCACCGCCGGGCTCGGCTGGCAACTGCCCGGCTGGGCCGGCCCGCTGGACCTCCTGGTGGTCAGCTCCGCCGACGGCGGCGAACCGGGCCTGGTCGGCCTCGCCGAGCAGGCCTACGCGCGCGGCTGCGCGATCGTGGTCACCGCCCCGGCGGGCAGCCCGCTGGCCGAGGCTGCGCTGCAGGTGCGCGCGCTGCCGCTGCCGTACGTGGCCTCCGCGCTGCCCGAGGACGAGGCGCCCGCCGGCCCGGCCGCCGAGCCGGACCTCCCCGCCGAGGACCCGGCCGCGCTGTGGTCCCACCTCGCCCCGCTGCTCGCGCTCGCCCAGAAGATCGGCATCACCCAGCTGCCGTACGACGCGCTGCCGGCCGTCGCCGACCTGCTGGACGCGACCGCCGTCCGCTGCCGCCCCGACGCCGCCGCGTACACCAACCCGGCCAAGGGCCTGGCCGCCCGGCTGGCCGGGACGGTCCCGCTGCTGTGGGCCGAGGGCCCGATCGCCGGGGCCGTCGCCACCCGCTTCGCCGCCCAGCTCGCCGAACGGGCCGGCCGCCCGGCGCTGGCCGGGCCGCTGCCGCAGGTGCTGACCGCCCACCGCGGCATGTTCACCGGCCAGTTGGGCGCGGGCGCGGACCCGGACGACTTCTTCCGCGACCGGGTCGACGAGCCGGATCCGCTGCACCTCCAGGTCCTGCTGCTGCGGCACGTCCCGGGGGCGCCCGGTGCCCAGTCCGGTGTCCGTCCCGGCGGCGCGCCCGAGGAGCAGGGCGGGCCGGCCGAGGTGCCGGAGGACGACGCGGGCCCGCGCAGCTTCGGCGTCACCCGCGCGCACCGGCTGGCCGGCGCCCACGACGTCCGGCTGACCGAGTACGCGACCAGCCGGCCGGACCCGCTGCACGCGCTCGCCGACCTGGTCGCGCTGACCGACTTCGCCGCCGTCTACCTCGGGCTCGCCGCCGCGCAGTCCTGAGCCGCGCCGCACGGCCGGTACGGTAAGCGCTCGACGGAGCAGCGCGACCAGCCATTGCGGCGGAGGGACCCGAAGCATGAGTACAGAAGGCGGCACCAAGGCACTGGTCGCGGCACTGTCCGCGAACCTGGCGATCGCGGTGGCCAAGTTCACCGCCTTCGGCTTCACCGGCTCCTCGTCGATGCTGGCCGAGGGCGTGCACTCGGTCGCCGACTCGGGCAACCAGGTGCTGCTGCTGATCGGCGGCAAGCGGGCGCGCCGGGAGGCGGACGAGGAGCACCCGTTCGGGTACGGCCGCGAGCGCTACGTCTACGGCTTCCTGGTGGCGATCGTCCTCTTCAGCGTCGGCGGCCTGTTCGCGATCTACGAGGGCTGGCACAAGGTCAACCACCCGGAGAAGCTGGACTCCTGGGGCTGGGCGGTCGGCGTGCTGCTCTTCGCCGTCGCGATGGAGGGCTGGTCCTTCCTCACCGCGATGCGCGAGTCGGCGAAGGCCAAGGGCGGCCAGGGCTGGGTGCAGTTCATCCGCACCGCCAAGGCCCCGGAGCTGCCGGTGGTGCTGCTGGAGGACGCCGGCGCGCTGATCGGCCTGGTGCTCGCGCTGCTCGGCGTCTCGCTCACCGTGGTCACCGGCGACGGCGTCTGGGACGGCGTCGGCACCCTGGGCATCGGCCTCCTGCTGGTGGTGATCGCGGTGGTGCTCGCCCTGGAGACCAAGTCGCTGCTGCTCGGCGAGTCCGCCGACCGGGATTCGGTGCGCCGGATCCGCGAGGCGCTGGTGGACGGCGAGGCCGTCACCGGCGTGATCCACATGCGCACCCTGCACCTGGGGCCGGAGGAACTGCTGGTCGCCGCCAAGATCGCGGTCAACGCGGAGGACAGCGCCGCCCGCGTCGCGCAGGCGATCGACGCGGCGGAGGAGCGGGTCCGGGCCGCCGTCCCGATCGCGCGGGCGATCTACCTGGAGCCCGACGTCTACAGCGCCGAGAAGGCCGCCGCGGGCGAGGACCCGGCGGCCACCCCCGGCGGGCCCGGGCCCGGCGCCTCGCACTGACCGGCGCCGGGCCGCCCCTGGCCGGGGCCGGCCGGGGGCGGACCAGGGGGCCGGCTGGGATCCGCTTGAGGACCCGTCCGGTCCGAGGCCGAAATCGCTCATCGGCGGACGGCCGGTGGGGCCGCCGGTGTAGATTCGTCACCAGAGCCAGAACGTCGCTGCTGATGGCGGTTGATCGGCGGTCCGCCCCTGTGGGGTGTGCCCCGGTCGAGGGAGAGAGGTCCTCCGACGGTTTGTGCTGCGCAGCAGGGAACCGGTCCAGCACCACGGATCCGGCCGCCCCGGCGTAGCCGTGCACCCGTACGGCCCCGCCCCGCTGCGACCGCACACACAGGACCTTGGCCACGCCCACCCCATCAGCGAGGAGCAGACGCATGTCGACCGACACCACCGGTGACTTCAAGGTCGCCGACCTTTCCCTGGCGCCGTTCGGCCGCAAGGAGATCCAGCTGGCCGAGCACGAGATGCCCGGCCTGATGTCGATCCGCGCCGAGTACGCCGAGTCGAAGCCGCTGACCGGCGCCCGCATCACCGGCTCGCTGCACATGACCGTGCAGACCGCCGTCCTCATCGAGACCCTGACCGCCCTGGGCGCCGAGGTCCGCTGGTGCTCCTGCAACATCTTCTCCACCCAGGACCACGCGGCCGCCGCCATCGCGGTCGGCCCGGAGGGCACCCCGGAGAACCCGCAGGGCGTGCCGGTCTTCGCCTGGAAGGGCGAGACCCTGGACGAGTACTGGTGGTGCACCGAGCAGGCCCTGACCTGGCCTGAGGGCAAGACCCCGAACATGATCCTGGACGACGGCGGCGACGCCACCCTGCTGATCCACAAGGGCGTCGAGTTCGAGAAGGCCGGTGCCGCGCCGGACCCGTCCACCGCGGACAACGACGAGTTCCGGATCATCCTGGAGCTGCTCAACCGCACCCTCAAGGACTCCCCGAACAAGTGGACCGAGGTCGCCGCCACCATCAAGGGCGTGACCGAGGAGACCACCACCGGTGTCCACCGCCTGTACGAGATGCACCGTGACGGCCAGCTGCTGTTCCCGGCGATCAACGTCAACGACTCGGTCACCAAGTCGAAGTTCGACAACAAGTACGGCTGCCGCCACTCGCTCATCGACGGCATCAACCGCGCCACCGACGTCCTGATCGGCGGCAAGGTCGCCGTCGTCTGCGGCTACGGCGACGTCGGCAAGGGCTGCGCCGAGTCGCTGCGCGGCCAGGGCGCCCGCGTCATCGTCACCGAGATCGACCCGATCTGCGCGCTCCAGGCGGCGATGGACGGCTACCAGGTCGCCACCCTGGAGGACGTCGTCGAGACGGCCGACATCTTCATCACCACCACGGGCAACAAGGACATCATCATGGCCTCCCACATGGCCCGGATGAAGCACCAGGCCATCGTCGGCAACATCGGCCACTTCGACAACGAGATCGACATGGCCGGCCTGGCGCAGCTGCCCGGCGTGGTGAAGACCGAGGTCAAGCCGCAGGTCCACGAGTGGCGCAAGGCGGACGGCCGCACCATCATCGTCCTCTCCGAGGGCCGCCTGCTGAACCTGGGCAACGCGACCGGCCACCCGTCGTTCGTGATGTCCAACTCCTTCGCGAACCAGACGATCGCCCAGATCGAGCTGTTCACGAAGACCGAGCAGTACCCGATCGGCGTCTACGTGCTGCCCAAGCACCTGGACGAGAAGGTCGCCCGGCTGCACCTCGACGCGCTCGGCGTGAAGCTGACCACCCTGAGCCAGGACCAGGCCGACTACATCGGCGTCCCGGTCGAGGGCCCGTACAAGGCGGATCAGTACCGCTACTGATGCGGTGAACCGCGGCTGACGCGGTGCGGCGTACGCCGGTGGCCGGCACCCCTGCGCAGGGGTGCCGGCCACCGGCGCGTTCGGCGGTCTGTGTTCAGGGCACGATGACGTCGGTGGTCCAGTCGGCGGCGTCCGGGCCGAGGGCCTTGGTGTGGGCGAGCATCCAGGGGAGGCCACCGAGCTGCTCCAGGGAGGGCGGATCGCCGGCTCCGGTGCCGATGGAGATCTCCACCCCGTTCTGGACGGACTCCAAGGGCGGGTGCGGGTCGGTGTAGGGCGAGCCGTCCGTGCTGGTGTAGACCGGGCGCGGCCCGACCGGCCGCATGCTGACCGAGACGTTCTTCCCCTCGACCTGGAACATCAGCCACAGGTCCCAGGCGCCGACGCCGTCCAGGTCCGGACGCGAGAGCATGACGTCGGTGGCCTTGAACGTCTCGGGCAGGCCGGTGAACTGCACCGGCAGCGGGACGTTCCAGTGGCCGAACCGGACGCCGGTGGCGACCTTGTGGAGGACTTCGTCGGTGACGTCCCCGGGCGTCTGGCCGTCCACGCTGACCTCGGCCCAGCGGCCCTCGGGGGTCAGCCAGCGCAGCGTCGGCTGGTAGCTCTCGGGCTGGTCGGCGACCACCCGGTAGGCCGGTCGTCCGTTGACCGGTTCGGCGTCGACCTTGCTGAGTTTCACGTTGACCCCCGTCATCGGGGGCTCGGAGCCCGCCGGGTACTGGGAGAGCCTGATGCGGGCAGCGTTCTTGCCCGCGCCTCGGGCCTGGGCGTAGATGCCGTGGTAGCCGGTCTCGTAGCCGATGTGCTGCTCGCCGCCCACCCAGTCGGGCAGCCAGCCGAAGTGGACCTCGGTGGTCAGCGGGTCGATGCCGCTCACGGTCGGGGTGGGGGTCGGAGTCGGCGTCGAGGACGGCGAGGTGCTCGGGGTGGGCCCCGCCGGCGGTGTCGGGGTGACGGTGCCGCTTCCCGGGGCCAGCAGCGCGGTGGTCGCCACCACCGCCACCGTCACGGCGGCGACGGCGCCGACCGCGGCGCGCTTGCGACGGCGCAGCCGGGCGGTGCCCTCGGCGATCGAGCGGTCGGCGTCGAACCGCGCAGGTGGCGCCGACCCGTCGGCGAGGGCCGTCAGCCGGGCGGTGAGGTCGTGGTGATCCTTGCTGGTCATGGCGTCCTCTCTGCGACGGTGGGGCGGGCGGCGAGCCTGCCGCGGAGGGTGTCCAGGGCCCGGGAGCTCTGGCTCTTGACGTTGCCCGACGAGCAGCCCATGGCGTCGGCGGCCTGGTCGATCGTCAGGTCGCAGTAGTACCGGAGCACCACGGCCGCCCGTTGGCGGGCCGGCAGCGTCGCCAGGGCGTGGCGCAGGTCCAGCGAGGCGTCGAGGTCGACGGGCACGGACTCGGTGTCGAGGTCGGTGCCCGGCCGGCTGGTCCGCCGCCACCAGGAGGTGCGCTGCTCGGCCAGGAAGGTGTTGACCAGCACCCTGCGGGCGTAGCCGTCCAGGTTCTCCATGCGGCCTGCCCGCGACCAGTTCACGTACAGCTTGGTGATGGTCTCCTGGACCAGGTCGTCCGCGCGGTGCCAGTCCCCGCACAGCAGATAGGCGACCTTGCGCAGCCAGCCGCTCCTGGAAGTCACGTACTCCGTGAACTCCTCGTCGCGTGCCTGCTTCGCCATCTGCGCCCCCCTTCTCCCTCGTGTCGTCGGCGCTCGTGCGCGCCGTCCACCCCCCTAATGCGGGCACCCGCCCCGAACGTTGCATGCGAATGCGCACGTAGGCTTTCGGGCATGCCCAACGGCCGGTACTCGCTCCATACAGCCATGACTCCTCTGGGTCACGACCGCGTGCTGCTCGGGGAGGAGCGCTTCAGCTGCGCCCCCGGGGCGGCCGGCTGGCGGTACGTCTCCAAGACCTACGCGCCGGACGGGCGGGTGATCGGCAGCGTCGACCTCACCCTGGACTCGCGGGCCCGCCCGCTGCGGATGGAGCTGCGGGCCGGCGGCTGGCAGGTGCGCGGCGGCGCGGTGGACGGCGTCGCCTGGGTCCGGACGGACGCGGCGGACCCGGGCGGCGAGCACAGCGTGGAGGGGCACGACCGGGCGCACGGGTTCACCGGCGGCTCGCCGGCCTTCCTGGTCGCCACCGCCCGGCTGCTGCGGCTGCGGGAGGGGGCGAGCGCGCGGGTGCGGCTGGTCGCGTTCACCGAACCGGTGCTGGCGCCGCGCACCTTCGACCAGGGGTGGCTGCTGGAGGGTGTCGACACGCACCAGACCGACTCCGGGCCGCTGCTGGTCGAGCGGTACCAGGTCGCGGACCTGGAGACCGGCGAGCAGCAGGTCGTGCACCTCGCGGGGGACGTGGTGCTGGCGGCCGACGGGATCGAACTGGAGGAGCTGGCGTCGCCGCCGAACGCCTGGCCGGCGCAGTTCGGGGAGTAGGTCCGGGTTGCGCGGGCCGGGCTGAGTGGGTCGGGCGGCGGGCCCGAGGGCGCGGTGAGCCTAGGCGGGCGGCGCGAAGCCGGTGTCGGGGGCCGGTGTCGGGGCCGGTTCCGGGGTTGGTGCCGGTGCCGGGGACGGCTGGTCGGCGGTGGGCGGGGCGGGCTTCTCGAAGGAGGGGGCGGCCGGCTGGGGCGCGGGAGCCGGCCACGCGGCGGGTGCGGGGGCCGCGGTCCGCTGCCACTGCGCCTGGGCCCGCGTCCACTCCCGGCGCTGGCGCTCGGTGAGCACCGCGCCCAGGTACGCCGCCGGGTGCAGCCCCTGCGCCACCGGGTGACCGGTCCGGGCGGCCAGGTCGCCGGCCAGCCGGGTGGACATCTGGAGCGCCACCGCCGGGTCCAACTGGCCTATGCGGCCCAGCAGTTGGCGGATCGCCAGCCAGAGCGGCTCCGGCACCGCGGACAGGTCCATCGCGACCAGCTCCCGGCCCATCGCCTGGAGCAGGTGCGGGTGCACGGGCGGCAGCGGGGGCGGCGTCCCACCACCCGGGGTGCGCTCGCGGACGACCACCGTCCCGGCGAAGATGTCGCCCAGCCGCTTGCCGTCCGCGTTCACGGCCGAGGTGATCACCGCCGGCACGCCGGTCATGGCGACCAGCTCCATGAAGCCGACCAGCCCGCGCACCAGCGAGTGCCGGAACCGCACCGGGCCGCCGTCGGTGCGCACCACCCGCAGGCCGAGCGCGGCCTTGCCGAGCGAGCGCCCGTGGCTGAAGGTCTCGACCATCACCGGCACGGCCACCAGGAAGAACACCAGCAACCCGATCAGCGTGGCCGCCAGCGCTGCACCGTCCAGTCCGATCAGGGCGACGCTCAGGGTGAGCGAGACCAGGAACAGGGCGGCGAACTCCACGAGCAGGTCCAGCGTGATCGCCAGCGCCCGGCTGGGAAGCTTCGCCGTCTGCAGGTCGAGGACGACCGCCTCACCCGTCACCAGGTCGCTCAAGACACCTGTCCGTTCACGTTCGTGGAGCCGTACAGCTCACTCATGGAGGCCGCCGAGGGCGGCACGGACGAGGGGAGGGACGTCACCCGGACCGACCCCCACGACCTGCTCTCCGCAGTCTGATCCGCAGCCGCAAACATACGGCGCCCGGTGGCCGCACGGGAAGTGAGATCCCGGCGGCCGGGGTGCCCACCGCTCCTGGCATGCTGGGCCGCGCGTGTCCGTACGTACCCGCCCGTCCGCCCGCCCGCGACCGGGCCCCTCGCGCCCACCGCCGACCATGGAGCCGCCGAATGGACCTGGACGTCTTCGTCGCCACCCACCAGGGGGAGTGGGCACGGCTGGACGCCCTCGCCCGACGGCGCCGGCTCAGCGGGGAGGAGGCCGACGAACTGGTCACTCTCTACCAGCGCGCCACCGGCCACCTGGCCAAGGTCCAGGCCGCCGCACCGGACCCGGCCCTGCTCAGCCGACTGACCGGCCTGGTCTCGCGGGCGCGCAGCGCGGTGACCGGATCGCGCAGCAGCGGCTGGCACGACGTCGCCCGGTACTACACGGTGAGCTTCCCGGCCGCGCTGTACCGCGCGCGCCGCTGGTGGGTGCCGGTCGCGGTCGTCTCGCTGCTGGCCACTGCGGTGCTCGCCTGGTGGATGGCCACCCACCCCGAGGTCCGCAACAGCCTGGTCGCCCCGGATCACCTGCGGGAGATGACCCGCCCGGGCGGGCAGTACGAGTCGTACTACTCGGACCGCCCGGCGAGTTCGTTCGCCGCACAGGTCTGGACGAACAACGCCTGGATCGCCGTGCAGTGCCTGCTGTTCGGGATCGCGCTGGGTCTCCCGGTGCTCTGGGTGATGTGGACCAACGTGGTCAACCTCGGTGTCGGCGTCGGGCTGATGGCCTCCGCCGGGCGACTCGACGTCTTCCTCGGCCTGCTCATCCCGCACGGCCTGTTGGAGCTGACCGCGGTGTTCGTGGCCGGCGGCCTCGGTCTGCGCCTCGGCTGGACGGTCATCGACCCCGGCCCGCGCACCCGTGGAACGGCCCTGGCCGAACAGGGCCGCTCCATCATCGGCATGTCCATCGGCCTCGCGACGGTGCTGGCCGTTTCCGGTGTACTCGAAGCGTTCGTCACCCCTTCCGGACTGCCCACCTGGGCGCGCATCTCGATCGGCGTGCTGGCCGAGGCGGCATTCCTCCTCTACGCGCTGGTGTGGGGCCGAAAGGCCGCCGAGGCCGGCGAAGTCGGTGATCTGGACGCGGCCGATCGGGCGGATCTGCAACCCGTCGCGGCCTGAGGCGAGGTGATCCACACGCCTCTGACCTGGTACTCTTCTCGCATCCCGACCAAACCATTGACGTGGTGAGGGTGGGCTAGTAGGTTTGAACGGTTGGGACAGACTGGACAACGGTCAGTCCCGGGCGTTAGTGTCTACGACACCGCCAAATCGAGGTGAGCGCGTTTTATGAATGCGCATCCTTCGACGAAGCAAAATCCCGCGGACTGAGCACACCGAAAGCTTTGATAAGCTTCGGAGCGAAGTTCGAAGGAAATCCCGCCAGCGGGAATTCGGAGAAACGAAGCCGGTAAGAACGGCCGCGAGGATCTGATAAGCTGGAAACACGAAAGAACGAAGCGCCCGGAGGGCCCGCTGGAAGGCGGTCCGAAGGAAGTGTCCGTTCCTTGAGAACTCAACAGCGTGCCA
>NZ_JBHXML010000085.1:0-41648 GCF_042720345.1 Kitasatospora sp. NPDC058478
GCCCCCGCGGGAGCCGCGCCGCCCGTAGGCCCTGTCCGGCCGATCTTGCCGGACAGGGCCGAGGGGAGGGGCCGTCAGCGCCGCCGCGCGCTGCCGAGGCCCGCCAGCAGGAAGGCCAGCGCCACCCCGGCCCCGCTGACCGCCGCGAGCGCCACCCGGGAGCCGACGGCGCCCTCGTCCGACAGCAGGATCGCCACCGCCCCCAGCGAGGCGACGGCGGCGCCGACGACCAGCCACCCCGCGAGGGTGACGGCGGCGGGGCGGCCGGAGCGCGGCGCCGGCCGGGCGCCCAGGGCGGCCCAGCGGGCGGCGGCCTCGTGCTGCTCCCCGCGCCGGTCCCACCGGGCGCGGACCCGCAGCGCCGCGCCGCCGACCAGCCCGGCGAGGGCGATCTGCGCGGCGGGCCGCCAGTCGGGCAGGGCGAGCAGCAGCCCGCCGGCCATGGCGAGGGCGGCCCACCACAGGACGCAGGCCGCCGCGGCCGTGCGGGTGGAGCGGGGCCGGTCGGCGCCGGCCTGGAGGTCGGCGATGGCGGGCAGGTACCAGACGCAGCCGCTCGCGGTGAGCGCGGCGGTGCCGATGGCGAGGACGGTGTGGGTCATGGGGCCGGCCTTCCAGGTCGCGAGGGGGGAGCCGTCCCCGCCCGTGACGGGGGCGTGGGCGGGGACGGCGGTCGGTGGGTGTTCGGAGCGGGTGGCCGGGGCGCGCCCGGCCTCGGGTCAGCTGTCCACGGCGGACCGCTCGCGCTCCGCCCTGGTCTGCGGCAGGTCGTACTTGGCCGGGGTCACGTCGCCCAGGTGGGTGGCGGGCTTGCCGGTGTTCTCCAGGACGTCCAGGGCCGCGATGTCGGGGTGGTGCAGGTCGAAGGCCGGGGATTCGGAGCGGATCCTCGGCAGCCGGACGAAGTTGTGCCGGGGCGGCGGGCAGGAGGTGGCCCACTCCAGCGAGCGGCCGTAGCCCCACGGGTCGTCGGCCTCGACCTTCTCGCCGTACTTGGCCGTCTTCCAGATGTTGTAGAGGAACGGCAGGATCGACAGCCCGAGCAGGAAGGAGAAGATGGTGGACAGGGTGTTGAGCGTGGTGAAGCCGTCCGAGGCCAGGTAGTCGGCGTAGCGGCGCGGCATGCCCTCGGCGCCGAGCCAGTGCTGGACCAGGAAGGTGCCGTGGAAGCCGACGGTGAGCGTCCAGAAGGTGATCCGGCCGAGCCGTTCGTCGAGCTTCTTGCCGGTCATCTTGGGCCACCAGAAGTGGAAGCCGGCGAACATCGCGTAGACCACGGTGCCGAACAGCGTGTAGTGGAAGTGGGCGACGACGAAGTACGAGTCGGAGACGTGGAAGTCGATCGGCGGGGCGGCGAGCAGCACGCCGGTGAGGCCGCCGAACAGGAAGGTGACCAGGAAGCCGACCGTCCACAGCATCGGTGTCTCGAAGCTGAGCGAGCCCTTCCACATGGTGCCGACCCAGTTGAAGAACTTGACCCCGGTCGGGACGGCGATGAGGAAGGTCATGAAGGAGAAGAACGGCAGCAGCACCTGCCCGGTGACGTACATGTGGTGCGCCCACACCGTCACCGACAGGCCGGCGATGGCGACGGTGGCGGCGATCAGCCCCGCGTAGCCGAACATCGGCTTGCGGCTGAAGACCGGGATGATCTCGGAGATGATCCCGAAGAACGGCAGCGCCAGGATGTACACCTCGGGATGGCCGAAGAACCAGAACAGGTGCTGCCAGAGCATCGCCCCGCCGTTGGCCGGGTCGAAGACGTGCGAGCCGAACTTGCGGTCGCATTCGAGGGCGAGCAGGGCGGCGGCGAGGACGGGGAAGACCAGCAGCACCAGCACCGAGGTGAGCAGCACGTTCCAGCAGAAGATGGACATCCGGAACATGGTCAGCCCGGGTGCGCGCATGCAGATGATCGTGGTGATGAAGTTGACGGCGCCGAGGATGCTGCCGAAGCCGGAGAGCGTCACGCCCATGATCCACATGTCGGCGCCGACGCTGGGCGAGTGCACGGCGTCGGACAGCGGCGCGTAGAGGAACCAGCCGAAGTCGGCGGCGCCCTGCGGGGTCGCGAAGCCGGCGGCGGCGATCAGCGAGCCGAACATGAACAGCCAGAAGGACAGCATGTTCAGGCGCGGGAAGGCGACGTCCGGGGCGCCGATCTGCAGCGGCATGATCCAGTTGGCGAAGCCGGT
The DNA here is from genome assembly GCF_042720345.1 of Kitasatospora sp. NPDC058478. Classification (NCBI taxonomy): domain Bacteria; kingdom Bacillati; phylum Actinomycetota; class Actinomycetes; order Kitasatosporales; family Streptomycetaceae; genus Kitasatospora; species Kitasatospora sp. NPDC058478. Next base: position 2,196 of record NZ_JBHXML010000085.1, read on the forward strand.
GAACAGCGGCATCGCGAAGAGCAGCAGCATCACCGAGCCGTGCATGGTGAAGGCCTGGTTGAACTGCTCGTTGGAGAGGATCTGCGTTCCGGGCCGGGCGAGTTCGGCGCGCATGACCAGCGCCAGGACACCGCCGATCAGGAAGAACCCGAACGCCGACACCAGGTACATGGAGCCGATCGTCTTGTGGTCGGTGGTGGTCAGCAGTCTGACCACGGCCGAACCGGGCCGTTTCGGCCGAACCGACGGCTGCGGTACGGAGGTTGGCGGTGGCGTGGGGTCGCCCTGTGCCGGGGTGGCGCTCAAGGACGCACTCCTTAGGAACGTCGTGCGAATGGCTGGCGATCCATGATCCGAACGCACCGCCCCCGCCCCCTAGGGCCGTTCGACCCGCGCCCCCGGGGCCGCACGGCCCGCGTTCCGGCGCCCGGACCGGGACCTCCGGTGGCCGTCGGTCCCGCCCCGGCCCCTCGGGCGGCGCTCACCGCGCCGACGAGCACCGCTGGAGGAACGCCGGAACCGCCCCGGCGCCCGCACCCCGGACCGCCCCCGCCCGGCCCCGTCCGCCCGGGGGCCCGCACCCCCGGCCCCGACCCTCCGCCGCGCCCCGCCGGCCCCTCCCACCCCGCCCCACCGGCCACGACACCGCGCCCGCCGGCCGCCACCGCAGCCGGCCGCCGCCGCCCCCGGATGCCGCCTCCCCCAGGTGCCCGAAGTGTGAGGGTCGCGTGAGCGAAACAGGACGATTCCGTGCCCTACAGATCGGATCGGCCGTCAAGTAGCCTGCGGCCACGCCCGCACCTCACCGGTCACACCCCCGCTCGGACACGCCCTGGCCCCCACCCACGCCCCGGAGGTACGCCGATGCCCCTGGCCCAGCCCGCCGCCCCCACCCGGCCGCGCTTCTCCGTCCTCGGCCCGCTGACCGGCGAAGCGGACGGCCGCCCGCTCGCCCTCGGCCCGCTGAAGCAGCGGCTGGTGCTGGCCGTCCTGCTGAGCCGCGCCAACACGGCCGTCCCGGTCGACCTGCTCACCGACGCGGTCTGGCCCGAGGAGCCGCCGCGCACCGCCCGCAAGAACCTCCAGGTCTACATCTGCACGCTGCGCACCCTGCTCGGCCGCGACCCCGGGCCCGAACGACTGGTCCACACCGCCGGCGGCTACCTGCTGCGGGTCGCCGAACCCGAGCTCGACGTCCTCCAGTTCCGCGCCCTCGCCCGGGCCGGCCGGGCCGCCGCCGACAGCGGCGCGCTCGCCCCCGCCGCCCGGCTGCTGCGCCAGGCCCTCGACCTGTGGCAGGGCCCGCCGCTCGCCGACCTGCGCTGCTCGCCCGCCGTCCAGGCCGAGGCCGACCGGTTGGAGGCCCGCTGCCTCGGCGTCCACGAGGACTGGGCGGAGACCGAGTTGGAGCTCGGCAACGCCACCGCCGTCGCCGAGGAACTCGCCGACCTGGCCGAGCGCCACCCGCTGCGCGAACGCCTCCAGGCCGCCCGAATGAACGCCCTGCACCTGTCCGGCCGCCAGGCCGAGGCGCTCGCCGTCTACGACACCCACCGCCAGTTGCTCGCCCGCGAGTTGGGCCTCGAACCCAGCCCCGCCCTGACCGCCCGCTACCGGCAGCTGCTCGCCCACGGCCCGGCCCGCCCCGCCACCGCCCGGCCGGCGCAGCACCCCGGCCCGAGCGGCGCACTGCTGCCCGCCGACGCCACCGACTTCACCGGTCGAAGCCACGAACTGCGCGACCTGATCGATGCGTTGGCGGAGGGCGGCGAGCGCGTCGCGGTCCTCTCCGGCCCGGCCGGCATCGGCAAGACCGCCCTCGCCGTGCACGCCGGACACCTGCTCGCCGACCGCTTCCCCGACGGCCGGCTGCTGCTCCGGCTGCGCACCGAGGACGGCACCCCGCGCCCGCTCGCCGACATCCTCACCGAACTCGCCGCCCTCACCGGCCGATCCGGCCCCAGACCGGCCGACCCGGCCCAGGCCGCCGCCCTCTGGCGCGCCTCCCTGGCCGGACGCCGGATGCTGCTGATCCTCGACGACGCCCCCGGCGAGGCCGTGGTCCGCGAACTGCTGCCGGGCTTCGGCCCGAGCGCCACCCTTGTCACCTCGCGCAGCCAACTCGCCGGACTGGCCTCGGTGCACCGGGTCACCGTGCCGCCCTTCGCCCCCGCCGAGGCGCTCGACCTGCTCGGCCGGATCGTCGGCACCGGCCGGACCGGCACCGACCGCGCGGCCGCCGCCCGGATCGTCGAGGCCTGCGGGCTGCTGCCGCTCGCCGTGCGGGTCGCCGGCACCCGGCTCGCCGTCCTGCGCCACCTGCCGCTCGCCGAGTACGCGGCCCGCCTCGCCGACCCGGCCGGCGCCCTGGACGAACTCGTCGCCGGGGACGTCACCGTCCGCGCCCGCCTCGACTCCGGCTGGCGCGACCTCACCGACCAGGGCCGCCTCGCCCTCGGCCGGCTCGCCGCCCTCCCGCTCTCCCTGCTGTTCACCCTCCCCGAGGCCGCCGCCGCCCTCGGCCGCCCCGAACGCCTCGCCCTGCGCACCCTGGAGGCCCTCACCGACACCGGCGCCGTCACCTCCCCCACCGGCGAGGTCACCGCCCACGCCGCCCTCTACGCCCTCCCCCGCCTCACCCACCTGCACGCCCGCGAGCACAGCACCGTACTGGCCGACAACCTCAGCTGAGCCCGCCGCGCCGGCCGGCGCCCCTTGGGCCGAGCGTCAGCATGTCCAGCAACTCCCCGCCCTCCAGGCCCTGTTCGACGGCCCGCAGGGCGAGCAGGACGCCCGCCGCCCCGGTGTGCAGGTCCGCCGAGAACCGCCGCAGCCGCATCCCGGGGACGAGCAGCCCCTCCGGCCGCGCGACCAGGTGCCACTGGAGCTTGCGGACCTGCTCGCGGACGGTGTCCCGGACCGCCGGACCGCCCAGCCGGTCCAGCGCCAGCAGCAGCCCGGCGCGGCCCCGGAACAGCCCGGGCTCGCGGACGAATCCGGGGGCGCAGACCCGCCGCACGTCGGCGAGGAACTCCTCGGGCCCGCCGAACTCCCCGAACCCGTCGAACTCCTCGGGCCCGTCGAACTCCTCGGACCTACCGCCGCCGAGCGCCTGGTACTCCTGGGCGACGAGCGCGATCCCGCTGCTGCCGCGGTCGAGGTAGGCGAGCCTCCGCCCCCGGTCGAGGACCTGCACCGACCCGTCGGGCACCCGTACGCACTGCGCCACGGCGCGCTCCAGCGCCTCGCGCCCGGAGGCCAGCAGCCAGTCCTCGCCGGTCCGCTGGTACAGCCGCAGCTGGACGAGGGCGATGCCGGCGAGGCCGTACAGCAGTCCGGCCGCCGTCGGCGCGCCGAGCCCCGGGACGGTCTGCCCGCGCAGCACCGCGTCGAGCGCCCGCGCGTCGGCGAGGGCGTCCGCGAGTTCGCGCCGGCTGCCGAGGGCGTCTGCGAGCCGCAGCCGGGCGAGCGCGGCGCCGGCCCGGCCGCCGTGGAGGGCGACGGTGGGCGCGGGCCGGGCCTGCCGGGCCTGTGCGGCCAGTTCGGCGGCCTCGTCGCCGCGGCCGACCCGGGCGAGCACGGCCGCCACGCCGAGCGGCCCGTCGAAGAGCCCGCCTGCGCCCGGTCTCGGGCCGCGCCGCCGCATCGCCGCGATCAGCCAGTCCGCGTACTCGTCGGGGCAGGGCGCCCCGGCCCGGTGCAGCGCGTACAGGACGCCGGCGGCGCCGTGGGCGACGCCGGTGCCGCCGTCGGCGAATCCGGCCGGGTCGCCGGGGAAGAGCCGGTCCGGCCGGTCGGGGGTGGCCCCGGCGTGGATGCCGGCGACGAGTTCGTTCCTGGCGGCGTCGAGGGTGGGACCGGCGAGGAGTTCGCGGACCCGCCGTTCGCCGACCGGTTCCACCGGCGCCACCGGCGCCACCGGCGCCACGGCGCCCGGCCGCACCGGTCCCTCCTCCGGCCCGAGGCCGAACCAGCGCCGTGCCCGCCGTTCCAGCGCGGGCAGCTTGCCGGGATCGCGTTCGGCCAGCTCCATCACGGGCATCAGCAGCATCAGCCAGGTGGCCCAGAGCATGTGGCGGTCGGCGTCGGCCCCGTCGAGCCCGGGCGGGGGCTGCAACCCGCCCGCGCCGGCGAGCGGGACACGGCGGCCGGTGAGCTCCTCCGCGTACTCGAAGTCGACGAGCACCACCGAACCGTCCGGACGGACGATCACATTGGCCGGGTGCAGGTCGCCGAACCGGACGCCCCGCTCGTGCAGGGCGCCGAGCGCCTTCTCCAGCCCGGCCACGACCCCGGCCACCCAGTGCGCGTACTCGGCGCGCTGTCCGGCGGTGCAGTCCTGGTGCACCAGCGGGTAACGGCGGATCGCCTCGGCGAACAGCTGGACGCCCTCGATGTGCTCCTGGACCAGGAAGGTGTGCTCCCAGACCGTCCGGACCTCGTGCAGCCGGGGCACGCAGTCCAGACCGGCGAGCCGTTCCAGCGCCCACTGCTCGCGCCGCAGCCGGGTGACGGCGTCGTCCCCGGCGGCGTCCAGCCCGGCGTGCGGGCGGGCCTCGCGCAGCACCACCCGCTCCCCGGTGGTCCGGTGCTCGGCGAGGTAGATCCCGCCGGCGTTGGAGAACTGCAGCACCTCGACGATCCGGTACGGCAGGTCGCCGCCGGCCGCCTCCCGGGCGGCCAGGTGCGGGCGCAGCTCCTCGGGCGGTTCGACCCAGGCGGGCAGTTGGAACACCGGGTCGCGCCGGTCGGGGACCAGCTCGCCGGACGGGTCGCGCAGCGCGGGCACGGGCCGCCCGTCCTCGTCCTGGCACCACAGCTCGACGAACGCGCCGTAGCGCACGTACACGGGGGCCGTGCCGATCCGCAGGTCGGTGAGCACGTACGGCCCCAGGCGGCCCGCCAGCACCTCGGCCAACTCCGCCGCGACGGCCAGGAACTCCTCCTCCGACCCCGGGTAGACGGTGACGAACTTGCCGCTGCTGCCGCGCCCCATGTACTTGCCGTTCGCGACCCGCAGCGCCTCGTCGCTGCGCAGGAACTTGAACGTCGTGCGGCGCGCCGTGCAGACCCGCGCGACGGCCCGCAGAGTCGCCTCGGCCTCCTCCGGCACGGTCGAGACGTGGATCTTCCAGCCCTGCTCCGGCAGCCGGGCGCCGTCCGGCCGCAACGCCGTCCACAGCCCGCGCCGTTCGCGCCGCCACCCGGCGGGCGGTGCGCCGAGCCCCAGCGGGTACCGGCCGGCCCGGTCGCGGAGGCGCCCCGGGGTGTCGTAGTACATCGGATCGGCGAGGCAGTACAGCTGGGTCTCCTGGGCGCCGGCCATGGCGCGCCTCCTGTTCCGGGTCGTCTTCCAAGCTCTTCCGGGTCATTCGTCTCCCGGGCCGCCGGGCCGTTCAGCCTGCGGGTGCGGGTAGCGGTGCCGGGACCGGCGCCGGGCCGCGCCGGACCGGCGGCGCCCAGGTGACCACGGCCGCGCAGAGCGAGATGGCGAGGGCCAGCAGCGCGAAGGTCCGGGTGCCGCCCAGGGCGCCGAGCAGCGCGCCGCCCACCAGCGGGCCGAACGGCTGGACCAGGGTGGACAGGAAACCGGCGGCGCTCTGCACCCGGCCGATCCGGTCGGGCGGCGCGGCGAGCAGCATGCCGGAGACGAAGCCGATGCTGGCGACCGTGGACAGGCACATGCACACCGCGCAGAGCAGCCCGATCAGCAGCGGGATCCGGGTGAGCACCAGCACCCCGGCGGTGGCGGCGGCCGCCCAGCAGCTGAGCGCCACCAGCCTGCCGTCACTCGCCCCGGGGCGCGCTCTGGGCCCAGTCCGGGCCTCCAGCCTCGGGGCGAGCAGCGCGCCGGCCAGGGCGCCGGCCGCGGTGCAGGAGACCACGGTGCCGCCGCCGATCCCGGAACGGCCGCCGTCGGAGGCCACGGCCAGGGTGGTGAACATCAGCGCGCTGAACGCGAAGTTCATCCCGAGCCCGAAGATCAGCAGCAGGGTGCGCAGGTAGGGCTGGCGCCAGATGAAGCTGAGTCCGGCGGTCAGTTCGCCGCGGCTGAACGCCGCGCCGCTCCTGGCGGCGGGCACCGAGCGGGTCCGCATCAGCGCGACGCAGACGGTGGAGAGCAGCAGCCCGACGCCCTCCGCGAGGAACGGCAGCACCGGGTGCCAGGCGAACAGCGCGCCGCCGGCGATCGGACCGACCAGCCGGGCGGCGGCGCCGCGCGCCTGCATCCGGGACGACGCCGCGCGGACCTGCTCGCGCGGCACCACCGCGCGCAGCAGGCCGCCGGCGGCGGGCCCGTAGGCGCTGGTGATGAGCGCCCCGGCGGCGGCCACCAGCAGCACCAGCGGCAGCGGGGTGTGGCCGCGCAGGACGGCGATCACCAGCGCGGTGACGGCGAGCAGGCTGCCGACGTCGCACACCCGCATCAGCCGGCGCCGCTCGATCCGGTCGGCGATGACGCCGCCGGGCAGCATGGTGAGCAGCAGCGCGCCGATCGAGACGGTGCCGATGGCGCCCGCCTGGGCGGCCGATCCGGTCTCCCGCAGGACGAGCAACGGCAGGGCGATAGAGGCGAGTTGGGAGCCGAGCGAGGCCATCAGGCCGCCGACCCAGAGCAGCCGGAAGTCCCGGTTGCGGGAGAGCGAGGTGGGCTCCATGGCCGTCCTCCGGGGTGGGGGGTGGAATCGGGCCGGGGCGGTCCCGCACCGGCGGGACCGCCCCGGAAGCCAATCACTGCCCGGCGGCCGGGGGCGGTGGTGCGCCCGCCCCCGCGCCGGACACCGCTGACCTGCCGCTGGTCAGGCGGAGGTCTCGGCGGAGCTGACGTAGCTGATCAGGCTGAAGCAGCTGCCGTCGGAGGCCTCCTGGAGGACCTTCATCGCCTGGAGGTCCAGGACGTTGGCGGCGTGCGCCTCGACCTCCGGGGTCTCCTCGCTGTCCTCGCCGACGATCGGGTCGATGTTCTCGGCCATGGCTGAACTCCCTTCACTGGGTTGATCGGTGGGGGTTCGACGGGTGGTGGCCCGCCGTGGTGAAGACGGTAGGCAGGCGGGGCTGCGCACGGCCTGGGAACCGGTACGGCACCGGTATGGCCGCAGGTCGGGGAGCCGACGGCGGCGCCGTCCGGCCTGCCGCACCCGTCCGCCGGGCCCGCGCACCCGCTCCGGGCTGCGGCCATACCGCCGGCAAGGCGGCCGCGAACCGGGCCCGAAGCCGGGCCGGGGAGCCTGGCCCGGCACGCCCGCACGCCCGGCTCCGACCACGCCCACCCCGGCTCCGTGCGCACCCCCGACCCCGTGCACCACCCAACCTCATGTACTCCCCGATGCACTCCCCGCACCGCGAAGGACTAGCGAAGGACTGCCACCATGCCCTGCCCGCTCTGCGCCCAACTCGCCAGCACGAACGACCAGTTCTGCCCCGCCTGCGGCACCCCCCGGGCCGCCGCCCTCGACCTGGCCGCCGAGGAGCGCAAGCTGGTGACGGTGGTCTTCTGCGACCTGGTCGACTCCACCGCCCTGTCCGGCGCGCTCGACCCGGAGACGCTGCGCGAGGTGATCCTGCGCTACTTCGAACGGATGCACCGTCAGATCGAGGCGCACGGCGGCACCTTGGAGAAGTTCATCGGGGACGCGGTGATGGCGGTGTTCGGCGTCCCGGTGATCCGCGAGGACGACGCCCACCGGGCGCTGGCCGCCGCGCTCGCCATGCTGGAGGACCTGGAGGACCTCAACACCGAGCTGGACGCCACCCTCGGGGTGCGCCTGGACGTCCGGATCGGTGTCAACACCGGCCAGGTGGTGGCGGGTTCGGACGCCTCGGCGCGCCAGGCCCTGATCTCCGGCGAGACCGTGAACATCGCCGCCCGGCTGCAGACCCAGGCCGCCCCCGGCCAGGTGCTGATCGGCCCGCAGACCCTGCGCGCGGCGGGGCCGGCCGCCCAGGTGCACGAGGTCGGCCCGCTGCGGCTCAAGGGCAAGACCGAGCCGGTCACCGCGTACCGCCTGGTCGGGCTGGACGAGGACGACCCCGAGCTGCTGCGCCGCTTCGACGTCCCGCTGGTCGGGCGGGAGCGTGAACTCGCCCAACTGGACGCCGCGCTGGCCCGGGTGTCCGGCGGCCAGGGCGCCGAACTGCTGCTGGTCGTCGGTGAGGCCGGGATCGGCAAGACCCGGCTGGTGCGCGAGTGGCAGGAGCGGACGGGCCGGCACACCGCGCGCTGCGGCACCGGCCGCTGCCGCAGCTACGGCGAGCAGGGCGTCCTGACCCCGCTCGCGGAGGCCGTCGGGGCCCTGCTCGGCGGCCCGGGGACGCCCGCGCCCGCCGAGGCGCTGGACCGGCTGGCACAGGCCACCGCGCCCGGGGTGGGCGCCGAACAGTCCCTGGACCGGCTGGCCGCGATCCTGCGCGGGCGGACCGTCGAGCGCCCGGCCGTGCTGGTCCTGGACGACTGCCAGTGGGCCGGCCCGGTGCTGCTGGACGCCGCCGAGCGGCTGGTCGCCGCCCTCGGCCAGGCCCCGGTGCTGCTGCTGTGCCTGGCCCGGCCGGAGCTGCCGGCCTCCCGCCCGGAGCTGCCGGCGCTGCCGGTCGGCGGCCTGTCCTGGGACGAATCGGCGCTGCTGGCCGCCCAGTTGACGGAGCTGAGCGCCCACCAGGACGCGGTGCCGACCCGGCTGCTGGAGCGGGCCGAGGGCAACCCGCTGCACCTGGAGGAGCTGCTGGCTGCCCTCACCGAGGCGGACGGCCCGGCCCTCGCCGACGAACTCCCGCCCACCGGCCGGGCGCTGCTCAGCGCGCGGATCGACGACCTGGAGCGCGACGAGCGCACCACCCTGGACCTGGCCGCCGTGCTCGGTCGCGCCTTCACCGCCGCCGAACTCGCCCAGCTCGCCCGCGGCGGCGCCGACCAGGACGCCTTCGCCGACCCGGAGGACGACGTCTTCACCGGTCCGTTCGACGGCCTCCCCGGCCTGCCCGCGGGCGACGACACCCCGCCGCGGCTGCACGCCGCGCTGGCCCGGCTGGCCGAGCGCCGCCTGGTCGAACCGGCCGGCACCAGCTTCCGGTTCAGCAGCGGCCTGGTCCAGGAGTCGGTCTACCAGTCGATGTCCAAGCGGGCCCGCGCCGAGCGCCACGAACGCGCCGCCGACCTGCCGGCCGTCCGCGCCGCCGGGGACGCCGCCGTCGGCGGCCACCTGGAGCGCGCCCACCGCTACCGGCTCGAACTCGGCCTGCTGGACGCCCGGACGGACGCCCTGCGCACCCGCGCGGCGGCCGCCCTCGGCGTGGCCGGCGCCCACGCCCTCGCCCACGCCGACCTGCCCGCCGCCACCGACCTGCTGGAGCGCGCCGTCCGGCTGCACTACCCGAACGAGCGCACCGCCGGCCCGACGCTGCGCCGCCTCGGCGAGGCCCGGCTGGCGCTCGGCCGGGCCGACGAGGCCCTGCCCGTCCTGGCGCAGGTCCGCGACTCGGCCGCCGACCCGCTGGACGCCGCGCACGCCCGGCTCGCGCTGGCCGCGCGCGGCCTGCCGCCCGGCCCGGAGCAGCCCGCCGCCACCGCCCGCGCCGTCCTCCCGCTCTTCATCGACCTGCGGGACGACCTCGGCCAGGCCCGGGCCGGGCTGCGCCTGGCCGAGGAACACCTGCTGGCGGGCCGGCACACCGAGGCGGAGCGGCTGCTGGACGACGCCCTCGACCACGCCGCCCGCACCGACGCCGAGCTGGACCGGGCCGCCGTACTGGCCGCGCTGGCCGCCTCCCTGCTGGCGGGCCCCGAGCCCGTCCCGAACGCCGTCTTCCGGCTGCGGGCCCTGCTGGCCGGGCACGGCGCCGGCCACCGGACGGTGCGGGTCGCGCTCAACGGCCCGCTGGCCGTCCTGCTCGCCCTGCGCGACCGGCCCGGCGAGGCCGAACTGCTGCTGGCCGAGGCCAACGGCCTGGCGGGGGAGCTGTCGCTGGCCGACGCGATGGTCTCGCTGCCCGCCCTGACCGCCCAGGCCGCGGCGGCCACCGGCCAGACCGGGCAGGCGCTGGACCTGCTCGCCGACGCCGCCGAGGTCGCCCGCCGGCTGGGCAACGCCGCCCCGCTGCCCCGGCTCGCCCTCACCACCGCCCGCGCCCTGCTGGACACCGACCGCCCGGGCCCGGCCGCCCGCCACCTGGACGGCGTCGACGCCACGTCCGCGCTGCCGCCGGTGCTGGCGATCGAGCTGGACGCGCTGCGCGGCCGGCTCGCCGCCTCCCGGGGTGAGGCCGACCCGGCGCTGGAGCTGACCGCGGCCGCCGCCCAGGCCGCCGAGGCCACCGAGTCGCTGCTGCTCCAGGCGCTCACCGCGCTGGACCGCGCCCACGCGCTGCTGCTGCTCGACCGGCGCGCCGAGGCCGCCGTGGCGGCCGCCACCGCCCGGGACCGGTTCGCCGCCAAGGGCCACCTGCCGGGCGTGCGCCGGGCCGAGCGGCTCGGCGGCGCCCGGTGAGCGGCCCGGCCGGCCTCACCTGGAGCCTGCGCGGCCGGGCCGCCGCGGACCTGCCGGTGCTCGCCGACACCACCGCGCACGGCAGCGCCGCCCACGACACCACCGGCCCCGACACCACCGGTCCCGACGGCGGGGGCACCGGCAAGGGTGTGCGGGTGTGCGTCGTGGACTCCGGCATCGAGCCGGACCACCCGTTGGTCGGCCCGCTGAACGGCTCCTGGGTGGTGGTCAAGGACCCGACGACCCGGGAGCTGGTGGTCCGCCCCGACCGCACCGGCGACACCTGCGGCCACGGCACCGCCTGCGCGGGCATCATCCGCCGCACCGCCCCGGACTGCGAGCTGTACAGCGTCCGGGTGCTCGGCGAACGCTTCACCGGCACCGGCGACATGCTGATCACCGGGCTGCGCTGGGCCGTCGAGCAGGGCTTCGACGTCGTCAACCTCAGCCTCTCCACCACCCGGACCCGCTTCCTGGAGGAGCTGCACGCGATCGCCGACGACGCCTTCTTCGCCCGCACCGCGATCGTCGCCTCCGCCCACAACACCCCGGTGGAGAGCTACCCCTGGCGGTTCTCCTCGGTCATCTCGGTCGGCAGCCACCAGGAGGACGACCCGGCCCTGCACCTGTACAACCCGGCGCCGCCGGTCGAGTTCTTCGCCCCCGGCCAGAACGTCCGGGTCCCCTGGCTCGGCGGCTCCACCATCCGCACCACCGGCAACAGCTTCGCCACCCCGTACGTCGCCGGGCTGTGCGCCCGCATCCTGTCCGGCCACCCGAGGCTGACGACCTTCCAGCTGAAGAGCGCGCTCTACCTCACCGCAGCCAACGTCCAGGTCGGCCCCGGTGCCGGTCCTCACCGTCCCCCAGGCGGGAGTTCGACGACCGGGCCCACCCCGTCCACCCCCATCACGGAGGCGCCCGATGACCCTCAGCACTGATCCCGCCGTCGACCCGCTGGCCCGCGAGCTGCTGCAGTCCGTGGTGGACGTGGCCCGAGCGATCTTCGGCGCCGAGGCCGGTTCGGTCTGCCTGCTCGACGAGGCGGCCGGGGAGCTGGTGTTCCAGGCCGTCTCGGGGCGCGGCGAGGAGTCCCTGGTGGGCCGCCGCTTCCCGGCGGGCAGCGGCATCGCGGGCTGGGTCGCCGCCTCGGGCGAGCCGATGGTGGTCGACGACCTGGGCGCGAGCCGCACCTTCGACCGGGCCTTCGCCGAGTCCACCGCGTACGTTCCGAACGCGCTGATGGCGGCGCCGCTGACGCACGGCAGCAGGGTGCTGGGCGTCCTGGAGGTGCTGGACCCGGCCCCGCAGGCCCGGTCCAGCCTGCCCGAGCTGGACCTGCTCGCCCTGTTCGCCCGCCAGGCCGCCGCCGCCCTGCGGGTCATCGCCGAGCGCTCCCCGGCCCCGGCGGCGGTGCCCGACCGCGCCGCCGCCCTCGACCTGCTGGCCGACCTGGAGGAGCTGCTGCGCCGTCAGCCCTGACGCGGTGCCAACCGCGCGATCGATCCGCGCTCCAGCGCCGCGTACACCGCGCCGTCCGGGCCGACGGCGATGCCGTGCGGCTCGGCGGCCGGGCCGGGCAGCCGGTGGCCGTCGAGCTGCCCGTCCGGGCCGAGCACCCCGATCCGGCCGGCGCCCCACTCGGTGAACCAGAGCCGACCGTCCGGGCCGCAGGTGATCGCGTGCGGCCGGGCCGCCCGGTCGGCCAGCGGGTACTCGGTGACCTCGCCGTCCACCGTGATCCGGCCGACCAGCCCGCCGCCGATGCCGACGTACCAGAGCGCGCCGTCCGTCCCGGCGGTGATCCCGACGGGGGCGGTGCCCCCGGTGGGCAGCGGGTGGACGGCCACCTCGCCCCCGACGGTGATCCGGGCGACGGCGTCCGCCTGGTTGAGCGTGCACCAGAGCGCGCCGTCCGGGCCGGCCGTGATGAACGACGGGAAGGCCCCGGCCCGCGGCAGCGGGTACTCCGTCACCTCGCCCTCGACGGTGATCCGCCCGATCCGGTCGGCGTTCAGCTCGGTGAACCAGAGCGCCCCGTCGGGCCCCGCCGCGATCCCGTAGGGCCCGGCGCCCGCCGTCGGCACGGCGAAGGAGCGCGTCTTCCCGTCGGTGTCGATCCGTCCGATCCGGTGGTCGCGCATCCGGGTGAACCAGAGCGCGCCGTCCGGGCCGACGGCGAGCACCGCGGGCCCGCACTCCGGCGCCCCGAGGCCGTAGCGCTCGACCGTGCCGTCCGCCGCCAGCCGTCCGATCTCCCCGGCGTGCACCAGCGTGAACCACACGCCCCCGTCCGGCCCCACGGCGACCCCGTACGGTCCGGCCCCCTCCTCGGCGACCTCGATCAGCTCCGCGATCCGTGTCATGCGAACCCCCACCCTCACTATCGCGACTTTTATCGCATTAGTGATGCTCGCACGCCCGCCCCGCCCCCGGCAACCGGGTTACTCCCCGTTCCCCGCGCGGCGGGCGGCCCGCGGAGCGGGGACACCGCGCAGGACGGAGACGATGCCCACGCCGGCGGCGCACACCGGGACGGCGAGCAGGGCCCCGAGGATGCCGGCGATCCCGGAGCCGGCCACCACGGCGACCATGATGGTGGCCGGGTGCAGCTCCACCGTCCGGCTCTGGATGAGGGGTTGGAGCACGTTGCCCTCGAACAGCTGGACCGCCATCACCACGCCGAGCGCCCACAGCGCCGTCCCGATCCCGCCGTCGGCGAGCGCGACCAGCACGGACACCGCCCCGGACAGGAAGGCCCCGACGAACGGGATGTAGGCGCCCATGAACACCAGCGCGCCCAGCCCCGGCGCGCCGGGCACGCCGAGCGCCACCAGGCCGATGGTGATGAAGGTGGCGTCGATCAGCGCGATCAGCGAGGTGCCGCGCATGAAGCCGGCCATCGCGTCGAAGGCCCGCTCGGCACAGGCGATCACGGTCTCGGCGCTGCGCTCGGGCAGGTAGGAGCGGATCGTGTCGCCGGTGCGGTGGCCGTCCCGGAGGAAGAAGAACACCAGGGCGAGCGCCAGCACGCCGCCGGCGATCAGCTGGGTGGCCAGGCCCAGCCCGGACAGCACGCCGTTGGTGACGGTCGAGACCAGCGAGTTGGTCTCCCCCTTGGCGTTGTCCAGCGCGTGCCGGATCTTCTCCCCGGTCGGGCCGAGCCACGCGGCGAGCTGGTTGCCCGCCTGCTGGAGGGACTCGGCGATCTGCGGGGCGCTGTGCACCAGCGCGTTGACCAGCAGCGCGATCACCCCGCTGACGGCGGCGACCAGCAGCACGCAGGTGAGCCCGGCGGCCAGCCCCCGGTTCACGCCCCGCCGGACCATCCACGGCACCGCCGGGTAGAGCAGCGAGGCCCCCAGCAGCGCCAGCACCACCGGCACGGTCGCGGCCCGCAGCTCGACCAGCGCGAGGACCAGCAGCGAGGCGAGCGCGAGCAGCAGGATCACCGCCGCGGCCCAGGCGGCCGCCTGCCGGACCACCGGCGGCAGCATCAGGTACGGCCTGCGGGGGTCCGGCGCGGCCCCGCCCACGAACCGGGGCTCCACCGCCGGACCCTCCCCAGCCGGATGCTCCTCGGGCACGGCCACCTCCGCCTGGCTCGTCGACGAGTCCGAATCGCCCCGTCTCGGCGGACGATCCGTCAGCGTGCCCGCTTCCGGCCGTCTCCCCGGCGACAACGGCACGCCGCCGTCCGGCCGATCAAGGGTGGAGCCGATTCAATCCGCCCCCCGTCCGTCGCGTACAGAGCAGCCGGTGGAGCTCACCTCATCGGACGAAGCGCCCTGGCGGACGCGTTCGAGCGCCGGACCTCAGTTCGCCCCGGAACGCCCCCGTCCACCCGGAGCGGCCGACCCCGTCCAGCAGGCGGCAGGCTCAGCGGCGGCCGTCCAGGACGGCGCGCAGCACGCCGATCCGGTTGCTGGTGATGGAGGCGACCCCGGTGTCGCGCAGCCGGCGCATGGTGCGGCGCAGGTCGGCGGTCCAGGTGGAGACGGCGAGCCCGGCGTCCGCGGCGGCGGCGGTGAACTCGGGGGTGACCAGGCCGAACGGCGGGTTGAGGTAGCGCGGGCGCAGGTCGTCGAGCAGGGCGCGGACGGGCAGCCGGGGCTCCTTCCAGGTGAGGGCGATCTCGGCGTCGGGCGCCAGCGCGCGGACGGCGAGCATGGCGGTGGCGGGGCCGCAGAAGGAGACCAGCCCTTCGGCGCCGAGGCCGGTGACGACGGACCAGGTGGCGGCGACGGGGCCGGGATCGTCGAGGTCGATGAGCAGCCGGGGGCCTCCGGCGGCCGCGACGACCTTGACCGTCTCGGCGAGGGTCGGGACGGCGAGCGGCCCCCGGCGCAGTTCGTCGAGCTGCGCGGTGGTGACCCGGCCGATCGACCGCGGGTCGCCCCAGAGGCGTTCCAGGGTGCGGTCGTGCAGCAGGACGGGCACCCGGTCGCGGGTGAGCTGGACGTCCACCTCGACGGCGTCGGCGCCGGCGGCGAGCGCGGACTCGACGGAGGGCAGGGTGTTCTCGCGGTGGCGGTACGGGTCGCCGCGATGTGCGACGGCGAGCACCCGGCGGCGGTCGGTGGCCGGTTCCCCGACCGCGCGGACGGCGCTCTGGGTGGTCGGCAGATGCGGGTGGGACATCCCGGGCGGGCCTCTCGTTCGGAACCGGTACGGACGGGGCTCGACGCGCCGTCGGCGCGCGGCACCCGGTGGGGCGTGCCGTGCGGGTCAGGCCGGGCCTAACGCCGCTCGATCATCACATTGGTGGACTTGATGACCGCGGTGGCGGGGGCGCCGGGCACGAGGTTCAGCTCCTCCGCCGACTCCCGGCTGATCAGCGACACCACCCGGAAGGGCCCCGCCTGGACCTCCACCTGGGCCGCCACGTCGCCGAGCACCACATGGGTGACGATCCCGGGGAAGCGGTTGCGGGCCGAGGACGGACGGCCCTCGGCCTCGGCATTCTCCGGGCGGGCCAGCTCACGGGCGAAGGCGGCGAGGTCGACGCCGGGGATGATCCGGTGGCCGTGCTCGTCCCGCTCGGCCGCGACCCGCCCCGCGTCCACCCAGCGCCGCATGGTGTCGGCGCTGACCCCGAGCAGCGCCGCGGCTTCGCCGATGCGGTACGGGTTGACCGGCGCCTCGGACTGGCCCATGTGCGACTCCTGACACTGACTCGGGAACTGCCCCGGGGCTGGCCCGGGGAACGTGGGACGGGAACGGGGACGCCGCACGCGCGGCGGGCCGTCGCCGTCATCCTGCCGTACCGGCGGCCGGGGCCGCCAAGCGAGGCGGGTCAGGGCTCGCCGAAGAGGTCGCGGCGCACCGCGTCCCCGGCGGTGAGGACGGCCCCGGCCAGCACCGCGCCGCCACCCGCCGTGCCGGGCCGGACCTCGGTGCGCAGCGGCGACAGCTCGGCCAGCCGCCGTTCGACCCGGCCGGCCAGTTCAGCGCCGCCGGCCCGGCCGAGCTCGCCGCCGAGCACCACGCAGCCCGGGTCGAGGACGACGCAGATGCTGGCGGCGCCGACGGCGATCCGCGCGGCCAGCTCGTCCAGGAACGGCCCGCCGGGCCCGTCCGGGCCGAGGGCGTCCAGCGCGGCGCGGACGGCCGCCTCGGCGGCGGGGGCGTCCCCGGCGGCGCCGGCGGGCAGTCCGTGGGCGCGGGCGAGCTCGCAGACGGCGGCGCTGCCGGCCAGGCTGTGGAAGCCGCCGTCGCAGCCGGTGGCGCTGGGCAGACCGCCGGTGCCGGGGACGGGCAGGAAGCCGATCTCGCCGGTGCCGCCGGAGAAGCCCCGGCGCAGCCGGCCGTCCAGGACGACGGCGGCGCCGACGCCGTGGCCGAGCCAGAGCAGCACGAAGGTGTCGCGGTCGCGGGCGGCGCCGATCCGGTACTCGGCCCGGCCGGCCAGGTTGACCTCGTTCTCCAGGATCACCTCGGTGCCGGGCAGCCCACGCAGTTCGGCGAGCAGTTCGGCGTGCCAGGCGGGGAGTTTCCCGGTGCTGTTGAGGCGCCCGGTGGCGGGGTCGACCAATCCGGGGGCGCCGACGGCGACGGTGTGCAGCCGTTCGACGCCGACGCCGCGCGCGGTGTCCAGCAGGGTGCGCACCAGGTGCTGGGCGGTGTCGGGCGTCCCGTCGCCGTGCACCGGGACCTCGGCGCTGGCGAGGGTGCGCCCGGCGAGGTCGGCGACGACCAGGCTGACGCCGCCGGAGCGCACGTCGAAGGCGGCGAGGTGGGCGCGGGAGGCGACCAGCGCGTAGAGCCGGGCGTTGGGGCCGCGCCGCTGCTCGCCCCGCTCGCCGACGACGGCGACCAGGCCGGTGCGCTGGAGGCGGTCGAGCAGGTCGGCGACGGTCGGCCGGGAGAGGCCGGTGAGGTCGCGCAGCTCCGTCGCGGTCAGGGGGCCCTGTTCGAGGAGCAGGTTGAGGGCCAGCCGGTCGTTGATCGCCCGGGCGGTGCTCGGCGTGGCCGTGCGCGCGGTGGTCATGGCGGCTCATCCTTCCAGAGTGTTTCTATCAGGGTCCCTTCCTGATAATTTTATCGAACCATCCGCCGGACGGCCGTCGCCGCCGCGCGGACCGAACGGCCTGCACGTAGACCACCCTCAGGCACGTCAGAACCACCGCCGGGCACGTCAGACCACCCACCAGCACGTCAACCACCCACACAGGGCACCGTCGCGCCGCCCCGCCTGCGCGACCCGGGAGGGAACGCCGGATGAGCACGACCGCACAGCCATTGGAACCGCTGGCCTCCCCACGCCGGGCCAGGGCGGGCATCGCCCTGGTCTTCGGCGTGCACGGCGCCGTCAGCGGCAGCTTCGTCACCCGCATCCCGTGGATCCAGGACCGCCTCGACCTCTCCCCCGGCCAGCTCGGCCTGGCCCTGGTGATGCCCGCCATCGGCTCCTCCCTCGCGATGCCGCTGGCCGGCCGGTTCGTCCACCGCTACGGCGGGCGGGCGGCCGTCCGCGGACTGATCTCGCTCTGGTGCCTGGCCCTCGCCCTGCCCGCGCTCGCCCCCTCACTGCCGGTGCTGTGCGTGGCGCTGCTCGCGTACGGCGCCTCGGCCGGGATGGCGGACGTCGCGATGAACGCGCAGGGCGTGGAGATCGAACAGCGGCTCGGCCGCTCGATCATGTCCGGACTGCACGGGATGTGGAGCGCCGGCGGGCTGCTGGCCTCCGGCTTCGGCATCCTGGCCGCCCACCTCGACCTCGACGCCCGGCTCCAGCTGGCCGTCACCGCGCTCGTGCTGCTCGCCCTCGCGCAGCCCGTCTGCCGCAACCTGCCCGACCTGCGGGCGCCGGAGGGGGCGGAGGAGCCGCCGCGGTTCGCACTGCCGCCGCGCAGCTCGCTGGTGATCGGACTGGTCGGCTTCTGCGCCGTCTTCGCCGAAGGCGCCTCGATGGACTGGAGCGGCGTCTACCTGCGGGACGTCACCGGCGCCTCGGCCACCGTCGCGGCCGCCTCCTACACCGCCTTCTCCCTCACCATGGCCGTCAGCCGCCTCTGCGGCGACGCGGTGGTCCGCCGGCTCGGCGCCGTGCGCACCACCCGTCTCGGCGGCGCCGTCGCCACCGTCGGCGGCCTGCTGGTGGTGGCCGCCGACAGCCCGGCGCTCGCCATCCCGGGCTTCGCCCTGATCGGCATCGGCATCGCGGTCACCGTCCCGCTGGCCTTCGCGGCGGCCGGGCGGATCGGCAGCAACCCCAGCCAGGCCATCGCGGGCGTCGCCACCGTCACCTACACTTCCGGCCTGGTCGCGCCCGCGATCATCGGCGCCCTCGCCCAGGCGACCTCGCTCACCGTCTCCTTCGGCCTGGTCACCGCGCTCGCCTTCGCGCTGCTGCTGAGCGCCGGGGCGCTGCGCCGGGCCGAACGGAATTCCCCCGGATCCGGCGCCGAGAATGTGACCGCAACGTCACCGGAAAGCACTTCGAAAAAAGATCTCTCTGCGATATGATCTAGGAAATTTCGGGGAATTCCTCGCTAATATCGCCGACCGCCGGGCGCATTCCGCGCCCGGCGGTTTCGCGATCCGTGAGGTGGACCCCGTGTGCTACGACCCCGACGCCGCCCCGCCCGCCGTCACCCCCGCGCTCTGGCCCCTGGCCGAGACGACAACACTCACCCTGACCTCGGCGGACGGCACCGAGTTCGCCGCCTTCCTGGCCCGCCCCGAGGTGGTTACCGGGGTCGGCGTCCTCGTCCTGCCGGACAACAAGGGCCTTTCCGGCTTCTACCGGCAGACCGCCGCCCGGCTCGCCGAACAGGGCCACCCCGCGCTCGTCGTCGACTATTACGGCCGCACCGCCGGACCCGATCCCGAAAACCGCCCGGAGGAATTCGGCGACCTGCCCGGCCTGCTCCGCCACCTGCTCGCCCTCACCCCCGAAGGCCTGGACGCCGACCTGGCCGCCGGCCTCGCCCGGCTGCGCGCGAGCGGGCCGGCCGAGGTGGTCGCGCTCGGCTTCTGCTTCGGCGGCCGGCAGGCCTTCCGCGCCGCCGCGCCCCGGTTCGGGCTGGCCGGCGCGGTCGGCTTCTACGGATACCCCGACGCGATCAACGGCTCCCCGGGGCCCACTCAGCTCGCGGCCGGCCTCAGCGCGCCGATCCTCGCCTTCTGGGGCGGCGCGGACGAGCACATCCCGCCCGCCGCCGTCGACGCCTTCGACGCGGCCCTGACCGCCGCCGGCAACCCGCACGAGTTCGTCACCTACCCGGGCGCGCCGCACAACTTCTTCGAGCTCTCCGCCGTCGAATATTCGGACGCGGCCCGGGACTCCTGGCGACGTCTGCTGGGATTCCTCGCCGACCGCTCCGCATCCGCGACCCCCCGGAGGACGCCCTGATGTCCCGCCTGTCCCGCTTGTCTCGTCTGCCCCGCCCGTCCCGTCGTGCGCGGCTCGCCGCCGCCACGGCCGCCCTCGCCACCGCCGCGGTGGCGCTCACCGCCCCGCCGGCCCCCGCGGCCACCCCCACGATCACCCCCGCGGTCGCCGCCGACTTCGGGCCCGCCGAGATCCGCACCGGCATGTACGCGGGCCCGGACGACCTGTGCCTGGAGGTCGCCGACTGGCGCACCGACGACGGCGCCCCGGTCCGGATCTGGACCTGTACCGGCGGCGCCAACCAGCAGTGGACCCAGAGCGCCCGCGGCTGGGTGAACCTGAACAGCGGCAAGTGCCTGGACATCCCGGCCTTCAGCACCACCTGGGGCACCCAGGCCGACCAGTGGACCTGCGACGGCGGCGCCAACCAGAGCTGGAGCGACCCCCCGGCCAGCCACCCCGGCACGCCCCGCCGGATCGTGAACGGCTACAGCGGCCTCGTCCTGGACGTCTCGGGCGGCGCCCTGACCGACGGCACCCCGGTGATCCAGTGGGAGTTCCACAGCGGCGACAACCAGTTCTGGCACTACAACCCGGAGAAGCCCCCGTACAGCTGACCGCGACCGCCCTCGACGCCCGCAACCGGGCACCGGTTAGGCTCGGCCGGTGCCCGCACCCGCGCCGCCTGCGCCCGCAACAACCCCGCCCGCCGTCGAGCAGCCGCCGTCCGGCCCCGCGCCGCGTTCGCCGTGGTGGCGGTTCGCGCTGCTGGTGGTGCTGCTCGGCGCCGCGGCCGGATCGCTGCTGCTGTGGAGCCCGACGGCGCTGCTGAACGGCGGCCTCGCCGACCGGATGCCCGGGTACTGGTTCGCGCCGCTGTTCGCCACCGTGTACGCGGTCGGCACGCTCGCCTTCGTCCCCCGGCCAGCACTGAACGCCGCCGCCGGGCTGCTGCTGGGCATCCAGCAGGGCGTGCTGCTGTCGGTGCTCGGCACCACGCTGGGCGCGGCCATGGCCTTCGGGCTCGGCCGGGGCCTCGGGCGCGAGGCGCTGCGGCCGTACCTGCGCGGGCGGGTGCTCGGCACGCTGGACCGGCGCTTCACCGAGCAGGGCTTCCGCAGCGTGCTGGTGCTGCGGCTGCTGCCGGGCATGCCGTTCCAGGCGGCCAACTACGGCGCGGCCTTCTCCGGGGTCCGCTTCGCGCCCTTCCTGTTCGCCACCGCGATCGGCGTGGTGCCGACCACGGCGGTGTACGTGACGGCGGCGGCCAGCGCGGGCGAGCCGGGCTCGGCGGCCTTCCTGGTGTCGGCCGGGGTGATCGCGCTGCTCGTGCTGGGCAGCGTGGTCGGACTGTGGCGGGCCGTGGCCGCCCGCCGCCGCGCACCGGCCGCCTGAGCATCTGAGCGCCTGACCGCCACACCCCCCTGACCGGCCGAGATTCCGAGGCACTCGGGGGGCGCTCGACAATTCGCTCGCGCCCGCCGGTCGGTGGGCACCAGGATGGCCCGCATGACCGAACTCTCCCCGCGGGTCGACCCGCCGATGGCGGCCGACGAGACTGCCATGCTCACCGCCTGGCTCGACTACCACCGCAGCACCCTCGCGCTCAAATGCGAGGGCCTGACCGACGACCAGCTGCGGCTGCGCTCCGCCCCGCCGTCCGCCCTCTCGCTGCTCGGCCTCGTCCGGCACATGGCCGAGGTGGAGCAGTACTGGTTCCAGGCCGTCCTGCGCGGCGACGAGTACACCGAGAACCACTACTGGACCGCGGCCGACGAGGACGGCGACTTCAACAACGTCGACACCGCCGACGTCGCGGCCGACTTCGCCACCTGGCGCGCCGAGGTCGAGTCCGCCCGCCGCGCGAGCGCCGGCCTGTCGCTGGACACCGTCGGCAAGCGGCTGCGCCGCGGCGAGGAGGTGACGCTGCGCTGGATCCTGGTCCACATGGTCGAGGAGTACGCGCGGCACAACGGCCACGCCGATCTTCTGCGCGAACTGGTGGACGGCACCACCGGCGAGTGAAATCGTTTCCTCATTGTTGACAGATGGTCAATTGCGCGGTGACCGCGACCGATATGGTCTACGCGCGCAACCGTACGGCTCACCGCCGCGTCGCTGATGTTGCCCGGGTTCGCCCGGGTTTCCGTCGCGGCGCGACTCGTACGGGGGCCGCGAGCGGGCACGGGACCGGTGAACAGTGCGATACTCGGACAGTTCCGACGAGTGGATGACGTGTCAAAAAGGACACGCGACCCCGGGGGACCAGGACGGGACGAGGCAGGGAGGCGCGGCATGGGAGCACTTCGCGACGAGCACCACAACGGGTGGCTGATGCCCTCCGGGAACTACCCGGCCGCGGTGTACGAGGACGAGTGGGTCGATCAGGAGACGATGCCGGCCGTCCCCGCGCCCGCGAAGATCGTCTCCCTGCGGCCGACCGGTTTCGAGGCGGCCCGCACGGTGGGCGAGCACATCCGGGCGAGCATCCCGGTGGTCATGGACCTCACCGAGATGAACGAAGCCGAGGCCAAGCGGATGGTGGACTTCGCCTCCGGGCTGATCTTCGGCACCCAGGGCGGCATCGAGCGGATCGCCCGCCGGGTGTTCCTGCTCACCCCGGCCGACGTCGAGGTCATGGTGATCGACCGCCCGCTCGACGAGACCGGGTTCTACAACCAGAGCTGATCCGGGCGGCGCACGGCCCGACCGGGCCGAACCGACCGAACTGAACCGACCGAGCTGAACCAGCCGCACGACAGCGGCACCCCGACCGGGGACGGCACCCGCCGTCCCCGGTTTTTTGCCGCCCCGACCGTGGCGGTCAACGCCTCATCCGAGACGACAGCCATAATTTTGAGACATCCATGTCTCATGTGGCCTACACTCGATTCATGGCCACCGATCGCGACACCGTCCTGGAAGCCGCTGTCGGCGTGCTCTCCCGCCGCCCGACCGCCCACCTGGACGAGATCGCGCGCGCCGCCGGGATCAGCCGCGCCACCCTGCACCGGCTCTTCCCCGGGCGCGAGGCCCTGATCCGCGAGGTCGGCCTGCTCGGCCTGCGCCGGTTCGCCGCCGCCCTGGACACCGCCGCCGTCGAGGACGGCGACGCCGAGGCCGCGCTGCGCCGCCTGGTCGACGCCGCCGTCCCGGACGCCACGCTCTGCGCCTTCCTGGCCGGCGAGAACCAGCTCTACGACGACGACAGCATCAACGACCTCTGGGAGCTCCAGATCGTTCGACTGCACGCGCTCTTCCTGCGCGGCCAACAGCAGGGCACGTTCCGCATCGAGCTGAGCGCCGCCTGGCTCAGCGAGGCCTTCTTCGACCTGGTGGCCGGCGTCGGCTGGGCCATCCAGGACGGCCGCCTCGCCCCGCGCGACGCCGCCTTCTCACTCGCCGAGCTGTTCCTCGGCGGCGCGCTGCGCCGGCCCGACGCCGCCACTCCCCCGCCCACAGCACCTTCGGCCCGCACACCGGAAACCGATACCCCATGAGCAGTACCGTCCTTGCCAGCCCCCGCCAGCGCTGGACCGGCCTCGCCGTCCTCGTCCTGGCCGTCACCGTGGTCGCCCTCGACGCGACCGTCCTCTCCCTCGCCATCCCCTCCATCAGCGAGACGCTGGAGCCCAGCGGCACCCAGCTGCTCTGGATCGGCGACTCCTACTCCTTCGTCCTGGCCGGCCTGCTGGTCAGCATGGGCTCGCTCAGCGACCGGATCGGCCGCAAGAAGCTGCTGCTGATCGGCTCGGCCGCCTTCGGCGCGGCCTCGCTGCTCGCCGCCTACGCACCCAGCGCCGGCTGGCTGATCCTGGCCCGCGCGCTGCTCGGCGTCGCCGGCGCGACGATCATGCCCTCGACCCTGTCGCTGATCCGCGGCCTCTTCCCGGACGACCGGGAGCGGGCCACCGCGATCGGCATCTGGGGCGCGGCCGCCACCGCCGGCGCCGCGCTCGGGCCGGTGGTCGGCGGGGTGCTGCTGGAGCACTTCTGGTGGGGTTCGGTGTTCCTGATGAACATCCCGATCCTGCTCCTGCTGCTGGTGCTCGGCGCCTGGCTGCTGCCGGAGTCCAAGGACCCGAAGCCGGGCCGCTGGGACGTGCTGAGCGTCGCCCTGTCGATGGCCGGGGTGATCGGCACGGTCTACGCGATCAAGGAGGCCGCCGCGCACGGCGTGGCGCGCTGGGACGTCCCGGTCGCCTTCGTGCTGGGCGTCACCGCGCTGACCGTCTTCGTCCGCCGCCAGCTGCGGCTGGAGACCCCGCTGCTGGACGTGCGGCTGTTCCGCGACCGGCGGTTCACCGCCGCCGTGCTGGCCTCGCTGATCGCCCTGATCGGCCTGTCCGGGGTGGTCTTCGTGACCTCGCAGTACCTCCAGCTGGTCCGCGGCTACGAACCGCTGCGGGCCGGCCTGGCCGAGCTGCCGGCCTTCGTCGGCGCCGTCGTCGGCGGCCTGCTGACGGCCCGGCTGGTGCGCCGCACCGGCGCCCGGGCGGCGCTGACCGGCTGCCTGCTGGCCATGGGCCTCGGCGTGGGCGTGCTCGGCTGGCTCCAGCAGGACACCACCTACCTGCTGCTGGCCGCCTCCTTCCTGCTGGTCGGAACGGCCGAGGGCGTGGTCTACACGCTCGGCGCCGACCTGGTGCTGAGCGCCTCGCCCGCCGACAAGGCCGGCGCCGCCTCGGCGGTCTCGGAGACCGCGTACGAGCTGGGCACCGCGCTCGGCATCGCGCTGGTCGGCTCGGTGGTCGGTTCGATCTACGCCGGCGGGCTCGTCGTCCCGGCCGGGACGGACCCGGCGGCCGCGGCGCGGGCCGGCGAGTCGCTGGGCGCGGCGGTCGAGACGGCGCACGCACTGCCGCAGGGCGTCGCGGAGCCGCTGCTGGCGAGCGCCCGGGAGTCCTTCACGCACGGCATGAACAGCGCCGGCCTGCTGGCCGCCGTCCTGCTGATCGGCGCGGCCGCGATGGCCTGGCGGCTGCTGCGGGGCCTGGACAGCACGACCAGCGCGACCACCCCGGCCACTGCGGTCGAGGTACCCGCTCCGGAGCAGCCGGAGCAGCCGGAGAAGGTCGACGCGTAAGCACGCCCGACACCCCTGCCACCGGCGGGAACGGCCACGGCCGTTCCCGCCGGTGGCGTATCGCGGGCCGGGCGGCCGGAACCGGGGCGACCCAGGCCCAGGAGCATGCGATGTTCAAATGTCTGATGTTTGTATAGGCTGCCTCCATGACACGCATCAGCACACCGCGCAGAACGGCGAGCCTGTCCGCGCAGCTCGTGGACAGCCTCCGCTCGCACATCGAGGCGGGCGGCTGGCCGGTGGGGACGCGGATCCCGCCGGAGCAGGTCCTCGTCGAGGAGCTCGGGGTCGGACGCAGCACGCTGCGCGAGGCGATCGGCGCGCTCGTGCACCTCGGCCTGCTGGAACCCCGGGCCGGGGACGGCACCTACGTCCGCGCGTCGAGTGAGCTCCAGTCGGTCATGGTGCGGCGGGCGAGTTCCGCGCGGCGGGACAACGTCCTCGAACTGCGCACCGTCCTCGAGGAGTACGCCTCGGGGGCCGCCGCCCTGCGGCGCAGCGAGGACCAGCTGCACCAGCTGAGGGAGCTGCTGGCCGACGCCGACGCGGCCTGCGCCGGCGAGGACAGGTCCGCGGCCATGAGTGTCGACGCGCTGTTCCACCGGGCCGTCGTCCGGGCGAGCGGGAACGACCTCCTGATCGAGGTCTACGACTACCTCGGCACGGCCCTCACCTCCGCCCTGGGAGGCCTGCCCTGGGACGCCACCGCCGCCGAGGAGCACGCCGACCTGCACCGGCGACTCGTCGACGCGATCGAGGCCCAGGACGAGAGCGGCGCCCGCACCGCGGCGGCGGCGATCGTCCGGCTCACCCACGACCACGAGGTCCAGGCACCACTCACTTCCACCGAACCGGCCTCCACCGAAGAATGAAGACCGCCCATCCCTTGCACAGGCCTTCGAGGCCGTAGAGGAGAACACCCATGCCCGTCTTACCGCCCCCGGCCGACGACCTCGACGCACGCACCGCCCGACGCACCGCCCACCTGTACGCGACGGATCCGCAGTTCCGTGCCGCCGCACCCCTGGAGGCCGTCAGCGAGGCGATCCGGCGGCCGGGCCTACCGCTCGCCGACCTCGTGGCCACGGTGATGGAGGGGTACGCGGACCGCCCCGCCCTGGGCGAGCGCGCCACCGAGCCGGTGACCGACCCGGACACCGGCCGCACCACCCTGCGCCTCCTGGACCGGTTCGACACCGTCACCTACGGCGAACTGTGGGAACGCGTCGGCGCGGTGGCCTCCGAGTGGCGCCACCACCCCGACCACGCCGTGGGCCCGGGCGACTTCGTCGCCCTCCTCGGCTCCACCAGCCCCGAGTACGCCGTGCTGGACCTGGCCTGCGTCCGCTCCGGCGCGGTGAGCGTCCCCCTCCAGGCCGGCGCCTCGGCGGAACACCTGGCCCCCGTCGTCGCGCAGACCGGACCACGCCTGCTGGCGGTGGACGTGGCGCACCTGGACGTCGCGCTCCAGATCGCGGCGGACGTCCCGTCACTGGGCAGGATCGTCGTGCTCGGCCACCGCCCGGAGGTCACCGACCACCAGGAGGCGCTGGACTCCGCCCGCGGACGGCTCGCGGCGCAGGGCCGCGGTGTCACCCTGGACGCGCTGGCGTCGATCGTCGAGCGGGGCAGGAGCCTGCCACCGCTCCCCCGGGTCCCCGAGGGCTCGACGGCCGACGCGCTCAGCGCGCTGATCTACACCTCGGGGAGCACCGGCACCCCCAAGGGCGCCGTGTACACCGAGCGTCTCGTCAAGCACTTCTGGATCGACTTCGTGCCCGGCCAGGGGCCGCAGCCGTCCATCGTTCTCAACTACCTGCCCCTGAGCCACATGATGGGACGGGGCGTGCTGTTCGGCACGCTCGCCAAGGGGGGCACCGCCCACTTCGTGGCGTCGAGCGACCTGTCGACCCTCTTCGAAGACCTCTCCCTGGTCCGGCCCACCGAGTTCATCCTGGTGCCCCGCATCTGCGACATGCTCTTCCAGCGTTACCGGAGCGAGGCGGGGAGCGACACCGCCGGGCAGGCGGAGCGAGCGAAGGAGGAGCTGCGGGAGAAGACCCTGGGCGGCCGCCTCCTGTGGGCCACCTACGGCTCGGCCCCGATGAGCGCGGAGCTGGCGGCGTTCCTGGAGAGCTGCCTGCGGATCAGGGTGTTCAACGGCTACGGGTCGACGGAAGCCGGACTGGTCTCGCTCGACGGCCGGGTGCTGCGCCCGCCGGTGACCGACCACCGGCTGGCGGACGTGCCCGAGCTGGGGTACTTCCGCACCGATTCCCCGCACCCCAGGGGCGAACTGCTGGTCAAGTCGGAACGCCTCGTTCCCGGCTACTTCCAGCGGCCGGACGCCACCGCCCAGGTCTTCGACGAGGACGGCTTCTACCGCACGGGCGACATCGTGGCCCTCACCGGCCCCGACGAGTTCGTGTACGTCGACCGCCGTTCCAACGTCCTCAAACTGTCGCAGGGCGAGTTCGTGGCCACCTCCCGGCTGGAGGCCCTCTTCGCCGACAGTCCGCTCGTCCGGCAGGTCTTCGTGTACGGCAACAGCGCCCGCGCCTACCTGCTCGCGGTCATCGTGCCCACCCCGGAGGCGCTCGACCTCGCCGCCGGGGACGGCCCGCGCCTCAGGTCGCTCCTGCGCGAGTCCCTGCACCGCCTCGCCACCGGAGCGGGCCTCAACTCGTACGAGATCCCACGGGACTTCCTCATCGAGACCGAGCCGTTCAGCCAGCAGAACGGGTTGCTCTCCGGCGTGCGCAAGCTGCTGCGCCCCACGCTGGCGAAGCGCTACGGCGAGCGCCTCGAAGCGCTGTACGCGGAGCTGACCGAGCGCGAGAGCGACGAACTCCGGGCACTGCGCCAGGCCGGCCCGTCCCGGCCCGTACCGGAGACCGTGTGCCAGGCCGCCCGCGCGCTGCTCGGACACCGGCAGGACGACGTCCACCCCGGGACGCGCTTCCTCGAACTCGGCGGTGACAGCCTCTCCGCACTGTCGTTCTCCCAACTGCTCAAGGAGGTCTACCGCGTCGACGTCCCCGTCGACGTCGTCATCAACCCGGTCAACACGCTCCAGCGGGTGGCCGACCACATCGAGAACGCCCTCGCGTCGGGCGACCGGCGCCCGACCGCCGACCAGGTCCACGGACCGGGCGCGACGCGGCTCGCGGCGGGCGACCTGACGCTGGACGCGTTCCTCGACCCGGGGACCCCGACGCGGACCGGCCGGCCGACGGGCCCGCTGCCCGAGGCGCGGACCGTCCTGCTGACCGGCGCCAACGGCTACCTGGGCCGCTTCCTGTGCCTCGAATGGCTGGAGCGCGTCGCGCAGCGCGGCGGCACCCTGGTCTGCGTGGTCCGCGGCGCCACCGACGAGTCGGCCCGGGCACGGCTCGACGCGGCCTTCGACAGCGGCGACCCGGAGCTCCTCCGGCGCTACCACGGCCTGGCCGCAGCCCACTTGGAGGTGGTCGCCGGCGACGTCGGGGAGCGCGACCTCGGGCTCGACCGGGAGACCTGGCAGCGGCTGGCCGACACCGTTGACCTGATCGTCCACCCGGCGGCACTCGTCAACCACGTCCTGCCGTACGACCAGCTGTTCGGCCCCAACGTGCTGGGCACGGCCGAACTGATCAGGCTCGCGGTCACCTCCAGGGCCAAACAGTTCACCTACCTGTCGACGGTCGCCGTCGTCTTCGACTCCGCGGCCGCGGCCGACGAGGACGCGGACATCCGCACGGCCTGCGGGACGCGCGACCTCGGCAGCGGCTACGCGAACGGCTACGCGGCCAGCAAGTGGGCGGGCGAGGTGCTGCTGCGCGAGGCGCACGACACGTTCGGCCTCCCGGTCGCCGTGTTCCGCTCGAACCTGATCCTCGCCCACCCGCGCTACCGGGGGCAGCTCAACGTCCCGGACGTGTTCACCCGCCTCCTGCTGAGCCTGCTGGCGACCGGCATCGCCCCCGGCAGCTTCTACACCCGGGGCCCCGGCGACGTCGGCGGGCACTACGACGCGCTGCCCGTGGACTTCACCGCGCAGGCCGTCGCCGCGCTGGGCGACGACACCCGAGAGGGGTACCGGACCTTCAACATCGTGAACCCGCACGAGGACGGAATCTCCCTCGACACCTTCGTCGACTGGCTGGTGGCGGCCGGACACCCCCTGACGCGCATCCACGACTACGACGAGTGGCTCGACCGCTTCGAGAGCGCCATACGCGCCCTGCCCGACCGCCAGCGGCAGCACTCGCTGCTCCCCCTGCTGCACGCCTTCGCGACGCCGTCGGAGCCGCTGCCCGGATCCGCCCTGCCGGCGGACCGGTTCCGCGCGGCGGTCCGGGCCGCCGCCCTCAACGAGGAGAACGACATCCCGCACCTGTCGCAGGACCTGATCACCAAGTACGTGGCGGACCTCCGGGCGCAGCACCTGCTGTAGCCGGTCCGCCCTCCTCCTCCGCACCCACCTCCGCACCCGCCGGCGGGAACGGCCACGGCCGTTCCCGCCGGTGGCGTATCGCGTGCCGGGCGGCCGGAACCGGGGGCCACTCAGGCCCAGAAACATCCGATGTTCAAATGTCTGATGTTTGTATAGGCTGCCTCCATGAAACGCATCACCCACGACCACGAGGTCCAGGCATCACCGGCGACGGAGGAGCAATGAGTCCACAACTGTCCTCGACGCCCCGTCAGCACTCCGTCTCCGGGCCGAACTCCGTCTCCGGGTCGGCGGCCACCGACAGCACGCGGCCCGCCGTGTCGATCGGGCTCGTCCTCGCGATCTGCCTCGTGGCGGCCAACCTGCGGACCAGCCTCACCGGCGTCGGCACGCTGCTGCCGGCGATCGAGCAGGGCAGCGGCCTGACAGCGAGCTGGGGCGGGCTGCTGAGCACCCTCCCCCTGCTGACGTTCGCCGCGACGTCGCCGCTGGTGGCCCGGGCCTCCCACCGGTTCGGCAGCGCGCGTCTGCTGGTGGCGGCCCTCGGCGCGCTGGCCGTCGGAACGGTGGTCCGGTCACTGCCCTCCGTGATCTGCCTCTTCGCCGGGACGGTGATCCTCTCCGCCGCCATCGCGTTCGGCAATGTGCTGCTGCCCGCCATGATCAGGCGCAGCGTGCCCGCACACCGCATCCAGGGCATCAGCGCTCTCTACGTCACCGTCATGGGTGTCACGGCCGCCGTCTCCTCCGGGATCTCCGCCCCGCTCTCCCACTCCCTGCCGGGTTCCTGGCACACCGCGCTCGCCTGGGGCATCGCCTTCACCATCGCGGCGCTCCTCGTCTGGCTGCCCCGGATGCGGGGCGACGGGGCCCGGGCCTCCACCGGCACGACCCGCAGTCCGCCACCCTGGCGGTCAGGACTGGCCTGGCAGGTCAGCATGTTCATGGGCCTGCAGTCCCTGGCCTTCTACACCGCCGTCGCGTGGCTGCCCAGCATCCTGATCCACCAGGGCACGAGCAGCACCACCGCCGGATGGATGCTCTTCTACTACCAGCTGATCTCCCTGGCGACCAGCGGCCTGCTGCCCCTGCTCACCCGGGGCCGCCACGACCAGCGGTGGACCGCGGCCGTCGCCTCGGTCATCGTGGCCGGCGGCTTCACCGTGCTGGTGTCCGCCCCCGCACTGTCCGTCGTGGCGTGCACCCTGCTCGGACTGGGCGGCGGCGCGTGCCTCGTCCTCGCGCTGACCTTCCAGAGCGAACGCGCAGGCAGCTCCGGCGAAGCCGCCGCGCTGGCCGGCATGGCGCAGTCCATCGGCTACCTCGTGGCGGCGGCCGGCCCGCTCCTCCTCGGCATCCTGCACGACGCCACCGGCAGCTGGACGCTTCCGCTCACGGTCCTGGCCGTCCTCGGTATCGCCATGGCGGCGGCCGGATACGGCGCGGGGCAGGACCGCCACGTGCGCCTTCCGCGGCCTCGCTGACGTCACCATCACCGCACGCAGCCCCGCCCGTCACGCCACTCGCCCGTCACGCCTCTCGCGCGTTCACCGCTGTCGCGCGTTCACCGCCCCAGGAGTTCGGCGAAGCGGTCCAGCGCACGGTCGGTGCGCCGGCGGTCGCCGGTGGTCGTGAGGTCGAACAGCAGACCCCGGATGACGGCCATGACCAGCGTGGGCGTGACGGTGTCGCCAGGGCCGGTGGAGACGTCCCGGAAGGTGGCGCCGAGAGTGTCGAACCAGTCCGTGATCGCCTCGGCCTGGTCGGGGTAGTTCTCGGGGTGGACCAGGCCGTCGGCGTGCACCTCGAAGAACAGCCGGACGAACGGCGCACGTTCGTCCGCGCTCATCCACCCCCAGATGCCACGCAGCCGCTCCTGCACGGAGCCCTTCATCGGCGCGGGGTGCCCGGCCAGACGCACCGCGCCTCGGCGACGGGCCTCGGCGAGGACCGCCGCGACCAACTCCTGCTTGCTGCCGAAGTCGTAGAGCAGCATCCGTGGACTGGTGTCGAGGGCTGCGGCCAGTGGCCGCAGGCTCAGCCCGGCCAGGCCGTGCGCCAGCACGTAGTCGGTCGCCCGGGCCAGCGTGCGTTCGCGACGGGCGGGGTCAGGGGGTCGCCCCACGGTGGATCTCCCTTCGGCGCATCGGAGTTGAGACGACATTAGCGAGTATATGGTACGACTGTTTCAATAACGAGGGGAGACCACATGCACACCTTCGACCGAGCACTCGTCCTGGGCCCCGGAAGTCACGTCGGCACGGCCTGGACAGCCGGACTCGCCTACGGGTTGCGCCGCAACGGCGTGGACCTGGGCGAGGCCGACCTGATCGTCGGCACGTCAGCCGGCTCGATCGTCGGAGCGCTGCTCGCCACCGGCCAGGACCCGGGGCGGCTCGCTTCCTCGGCCCGCCAGGCCGCCCACCGGGTCAAGCCCGACCCTGAGCGGATGGGCGCGGTGTTCGCCGTACTCGGCGACCGCAGCCTGGAACCCGGCGAGGCGAGGCGCCGCGTCGGCCGCCTCGCACTCGACGGCACCAACCCCCAAGCCGAGGAGGCGCTGATCGCGGGGCGCGCCGCCCTGATCGGTGCGGACACGTGGCCGGAGCGACGACTGCTGATCACCGCTGTCTGCGCCACCACCGGTGAGCCCGTGGTGTGGGACCGCGACAGCGGCGTACCGCTGGTCCACGCGGTGGCGGCGAGCAGCGCCTTCCCCGGAGCCGCACCGCCCGTCGCCATCGACGGCCGGCGGTACATGGACGGTGCGCTGCGCGCGGGCCCCAACGCCGATCTCGCCACCGGAGCCCGCACGTTGGTCGTGGTCGAGCCGATGGCCCACCTGTTCCCCCGGGAACCGCTCAACCAGCAGCTGGCAGCGGTGGGGGCGGACGCCGTGGTGACCATCGGCCCCGACCCGGCCTCGGTGCGCGCATTCGGCCCGGACGCGGGCGACCTGACGGCCTGGGAACCGGCCTACCAGGCAGGCCTCCGCCAGGCCGACGACGTCGACGCGCAACTCCGCGCCATGTGGAGGGCGGAAGTCGACGCGGGCTGACCGCTGATCGCCAACGCCTGTTCGTCTTACCGCCGGGGTAGCCCTACTACACCTGACAGTTCACCATCGGGCCCGAAAGGAATTCCAGTCATGAGTGACCGCGCAGACCTGTCCGGCGCTTCCTGGATCAAGTCCTCGTACTCCGACAACGGTGGTGACTGCGTGGAGGTCGCCACCGACGTCCCCAACCTCGCCCCCGTCCGCGACTCCAAGGACCCCGAGGGTCCTGCCCTCGTCTTCCCCGCCGACGCCTGGTCGTCGTTCATCGCCGTGATCCGAACCGGCGAGTTCGGCGAGGCCTGACGCACACCTTGTCCGAGCCCCGCTGCCCACGACGGGCAGTGGGGCTCACGCATCGCTACCGCTGACACCGCTCCAGGCAGAGCCCCGCCCCGGAGAAACCGGACAGGGCCGTCCGGTCTCGGTCAGCCGATGGTGACCGACCACCGGCCCCGGGACAGGTGGATCACGCCGTCCGGGGTGCCGACGGCACGGGCCGCGTCCGCCCCGCGCTGACCCCCCTGTTCAACTGGCTGGTAGCGATGGACAAGCCTGGAAGCGGCCTGTCATGTCTCTTGCGCGAGATCGGTATCCCCGTCGCCGCCGCCCGCGGCGCCGCCATTCGACAGCAACTCCTTGAGCCGCCTGCCCCCGTCGTCGCGGCCGCTCTGGGCTACCACGACAAGACCACCAGCCGCCACCTCAGGGAGACCGGCGGAACAGGAGCCGATACGCCGCAGAGGATCACACACGGGCATCAGAAGGCTGGGAACCTCGGAGAACTATCGGCAATTGATTACGAGAGCCCGCTGGCGAATTGCGACACTCTCCCATGGGCCAGGTTATCGTTGTGACGTCAAAGGCCCGAAGCACCTCGTCAGTCCAGCAGAGAGAAGTCAAGGTTGACGAGGATATCGTTCAGGTCGATCCCTTCATCTTCGGTAAACTCGCGCAGTTGCCCCCACATCTCGGCAACATTGCTGACGGCGCCGCTCCGTAGAAGAACTCGGGGAAGACTGTCTCCATATTCATCGACATACAGCTCTGCGGCTTCGACTCCTGCGAGTTCCTCGCAGATGCTGATGAGAGTCGTGGGGTCGGTCATCAGACGCCGCTCGATAAGCTGACAGTTGGGCTCATTTTCCTTTGTGGCGGGACATTGGCGACAGTTGAATACGCGAGCTCACCAGTAGACCGGATCAGATGTCGATCGGGGTCAGGCCGGGGTAGATGTCGTGCCAGAGGTAGCGACGGCAGCGGAAGTGCCAGTAGGCGAAGGCGGTCATGTAACGGTCGAGGTGCGGGCGTTGATCGTCAGTGGCGAGGTCCAGGACGCGGCGGTAGGCAGCCAGGCCGCTGTCGAGGCTCCGGTGGTATTCGGCGAGGTAGGGGATGTTCTCGCTCACCGAGCGGCGGTAGATCCGGCTGGCGAGGAAGTCCTCGCCGTGCACCGCCTCCTTGTAGAAGGACAGGACGTCGTTGATGTCGTTGAGAAAAGCGACGCAGGAGCTCAGCGCCGCCGACCAGAATGCCCGATTGTGGTGGGCGCTCAAGCAGGGGTCGGTGAACTGAAGTGAGGTGAACCAGAACTGGGAGAAGCCGTTGAAGACACGGACGAAGTCACTGTCGACCCCGTCGGACGCCTCCGGCGTGAACTCCGCCTCCATGAGGACGCCGGTGATCGCGTTGTAGAAGAAGGTCTTGAAGACGGCGAGGAACGTCGGATCGCAGAACTGTGTGAGCTCTTTGAACATGTGCCGGATGTACCGGGCGTTCGGCGAGGATGCGCGTTGCTCGGGCAGCATGCCGGCCCGCAGGATGGCTTCGGCCTCTGCGGGGTCGTGGCAGCACACGTCATCGGTGTTGGTGACGAACACCCAGATGCGATCGAGGGCGAGGGCGAGCGCATCGTCGGCGATGGGCATCATGAGGGCGCGCATCAACGTGATGTTGGTGGTGGTGGCGGTGGGGATGGTGACGCCGAACGCCGCGAACTCGGTGGTGAGCACATCGGCGTCGGCGCGGGCCTGCGCGAGGTTGACGGGCGGATCGAAGGTTTGGGTGAAGGCGATCATCTCGTCAACCAGGCCGGAGGCCAGGACACTGGCGATCATGGTGCGGTGCCGAGGATCGGGGACGGCGTCGAGGCCGCTCCGCGTGGTGTAGTGGAGGGTGTCCACGCCAGGCGGTCGGGGGTGCCTGATCGTGCGGCGGTCTGTCGAGTCCACACTGCGTCCTTCCGTACGTCGTTTCCGGTCAGAGGCGCGTACCTTTACGGCCGCGCTGGATACTCACACAGTTGATCCCCTCACTGACTGCCAATGAGGCGTCGTGAACCCGACTGGGTGTACGCCGCGCAAACGGGTTGACGGCAGCGGGAGTGCCGAAATCGCCGGAAGCCGAAGGCAGACACACTCGGCAGCACCGCCCCAGCCCGAGGGCGACACCTACACGGGGTCCATCACGCCCCGTTCCTGCTCACCCACGCCCTCCTGGCCGAAGGAGTGCTCACGCGCGAAGCGCGGATCATCAACATGTCCTCGTTCGTGGAAAAGCGCGGCAGGCTCGATGCCACCGATCCAGATGTCGCGGGAACGTCGTGGAGCAAGCGCTTCTACCACCAGATCAACGTCTACGCGACGAGCAAACTCGTCAGCCTCCTGGCCGCGCGAGAACTCGCACACCGTCTACCTGACGGCATGAGCCTCTACAACGCCAATCCTGGGATGGCCAAGGGCACCGCGATGAACAGCAACACCGGTGGTCTGATGCGGCTGACCGACCCGCTGTTCCGTCCGTTCGCCGTCACCCCGGACGAAGGTGTGCAGACCCCGGTCTGGCTTGCCAGCGCCTCGCCCGCACCGTGCCCCAGCGGCGGCTTCTTCAGCAAGTCCCAGCCGGACACCCCTTCACGCCTGGCCCTGAACGACGCTCTCACCTGGACCGTCTACACCAAAACCGCAGCCCTCCTCGGGGTGGAGCCCCTCACGAGGTAGGGCCAGCCCGGAACCGGTTGTCACGCCAGGGTTGCGGCTGCCTCCCCCTGCAGGGTCCGCGGGCCGGACACCGTGCAGCCCTCTCGGCAGCTGTTGACCGCGACGGTCCGGCTCGGCCCGCAACTTCCGGTGGCGGGTTCGGACTTCCTGGAACGGGCATGCAGGAAGGTCGAGGCATGGAGCCGTGATTACGATCGGTTTCAGGTGGAGTCGCTTCCCAAGGTGGCTTCACTTGCCGTGATCCGCGCTGCTCGGAAGGAGCATGAATGACCGGCCCCACCCTTGACCTGGCCAGCGCCGAGTGGCGCAAGTCCGGCTACAGCAACAACGGGGGCAGTTGCATCGAGGTGGCCCCCGGCTTCCCGGGTGTACTGCCCGTCCGTGACTCCAAGGACCCCGAGGGCCCTGCCCTCGTCTTCCCCGCCGACGCCTGGTCATCGTTCGTCGCCGCCGTCCAGGCCGGCGAGTTCGGCGAGGTCTGACGCACGCACGTCGCGCGAGCCCCACTACCCGCAGATGGGTAGTGGGGCTCGCACATCGCTGCCGATGGCACCGTTCCAAACAGGGCCCCGCCCTGGAGAAGCCGGACGGCGCCGTCCGGTCACGGTCAGCCGATGGTGGCCGACCACCGGCCCCGGGACAGGTGGATCACGCCGTCCGGGGTGACGACGGCGCGGCAGCCGTAGAGCGGCAGGCCGCCTTCCACTTCCCGCCAGTTCCGGATGGATTCGAGTGCCGACCACAGGCGGCGGGGGCCGCTCTGGTGGACGGTCGGCGGCTCGAACTTCGTTGCCTCTGCGCGCGCCCATGACCCGTCCGGATGGGCGAGACAGGCCGTACGACCCTCGGGCGTCTCCTCGAAGTCGACTTCGATGCCCGGGATGCTGATCGTGAGCATCGACCAGACTTCCCAGTTGTTGCGGATGTCGGTGACCGGGTAACGGAAGAGCTTGACGTTCTCCCCGTCGGCTTCGCGGGCGGTCTTGAACAGCTCGTCCAAGCCGGGCGGGTAGGCGGAGCCGTGGCGCGTGGTCATGAAGCCCGCCCAGTCGCGCTCGATCACGCCGGTCGCTCCGCCGTCCGGGGTCTTCCAGGCCGTCAGGATCAGCGCCGTGTCCGCGATGGTGGTGACGAGCCGTCCGCCGCGCCGAAGCGCCTGGAGCCACGGGACCGGGACTGGGCGGGCGGACACGGTGGCCACGATCCGGTCGTAGTCGCCCGGGAGGGCGTCGGTGGCGTCCTGAGTGACGAAGTGAGGGCTCAGCCCCATGCCTGCGAGGCGGCCCCGCGCGGCGTCGACCAGGTACCCGTCGATGTCCACGCTCGTCACGCGATCCGAACCGAGCCGCGTGGCGGCAATGGCGGTCAACCCGCCTGCGCCGGTGCCGATGTCCAGCAGGTCGTGCCCGGCGGCGATCCGGCCGTGCCGCAGCATCTTGACCACGAGCGGCGTGAGCGTGGCCGACGACGTTGGCAGCCCGGTCGGGCGGTCATCCGGCTTCGCGTGGTCCGCGTGCAACCCGCCCACGCTGGTGACCAGGGACTCGTTCCCGTAGGCCCGTTGGAGCCAGAAGTCCGGGTTCGCTTCCCCTACCTGAAGCTGCCAAGTGCCGCCCTCGGCAGGCTCCCACCACCTGGGGACCAGTTCGTGCCGGGGAACGCCGGCCACCGGGTTCCGCCATCGGGAGTCCGGATCGGTCGCCCGGGAAGCCAGATCGGCGGCCTGTCCTTCCCATGGGATGCGTGTCATGCCTCGGGATCCTTTCAATGAATTCGTGCGGAGCCCCGGCCGTTCACGGCCGGGAGGAATCGCGTCCAGCCCGCAACTTCCGGTGACTGGTTCGGACTTCCTGGAACGGGAATGCAGGAAGGTCGAGGCATGGAGCCGTGACCACGATCGGCTTCAGGTGGAGTCGTCGCTCTCCAAGGTGGCTTCGCTTGCCGTGATCCGCACTGCTCGGAAGGAGCATGAATGACCGGCCCCACCCTTGACCTGGCCAGCGCCAAGTGGCGCAAGTCCACCTACAGCAACAACGGGGGCACTTGCGTTGAGGTAGCTCCGAACTTCCCTGGCCTGACGCCCGTCCGTGACTCCAAGGACCCCGAGGGTCCTGCCCTCGTCTTCCCCGCCGACGCCTGGTCCTCGTTCGTCGCCGCCGTCCAGGCCGGCGAGTTCGGCGAGGTCTGACACACCCACGCCGCCCGAACCCCACTACCCACAGCGGGTAGTGGGGCTCGCGCGTCAAGTTGACGCGCAGGCACGTCCGGCTGAGTGGGGCCTCGGTTGGCACGGGATAGGCCAGCGGTCGTAGTCGATGAGTATCCCGCGCCCGGCTTTCACTCCATCTCGGCGCCCCCGATGGGCTGTTCCCGAAGTTGGTCGACCTCCCGGCGGTAGAGAGACCGGGCCGCCCACGTTCCGTACTCCTGGGTGGGCGACGCCTGCTCAACCACGTGATGCGCCCGAGCCTTGAGCACGGCACCCCACAGCACCACATGGTGCCGAGCGCTGCGCCCACACTCCTTCGGTTCACCGGGCAGGCAGAGCGGAAGGGGATCGCCGACCTTGTTCGCGGCGTGTCGGACGTACCGGGCGATGTCGAGCCATTCGGTCTCGGTGCGGGCTGGCCAGCCGTTTGGGGCGTCGCCGGGCCACGGCGTCCAGTCGTCGCCGTAGTGGTCGCCGTGGTTGTCCAACGTCCGCTCCCTGGTTGCAGTACGGGGGTACTGATGCTAATCGGCGATGGGGGACCCGGGCGGGTCACAGTGCCGCACCGAGGGCACACAGGGCGAGCACGGGCCGCACATGGGAAGGAACTGTGGCGGGGTGCAGCTCTGCGCCACGTCGCATTCTCGCTTGATCTCGGATAGGGCGGCGGCGAGGCGTTCGCCCGACCAGATGTCGGCGAGCGGCTGTTGCAGGACGTTGCCCACCGGCATGAACCGGCCGAGCACGCACGGTGCGACGTCGCCGCTGGGCAGGATCGCGCACTTCTCGTGCGCGCAGTGACCACACAGGTCGGCGGAACACCCTGGCACGTTTACCTGACCAGCGACGAAGGTGGTCCGGCACGTCCCTGGTTGCGCACCGTGGCCAGAGCTGCGCTGTCCATAAAGACCCGTAGGACAACCCGTGCCCGCCGCAAAACTCCGGCCCCATCCTCGCTGTCAGGCCTTGAACCCGTTTCGGCCGGTCTGTCGGTACCCCCAGATAGGCTGCTCAAGAGCATGAGTGAAACGAGCCTGAAGGTGCCGCCGATGCCCTATCGCACCCCCACCTCCCAGCCCCCGGTGGCCGACCCGAAGATCCCGGTCCTCCCCTTCGACACCCAGAACTGGACAGAGTTCGAGCGGCTGATCTGTGAGCTCGTCGAGGCCGCAGAGGGACTCACCCAGGTCGCCCGATACGGAACCGCCGGCCAGTCGCAGGGCGGCATCGACGTGGTGGGCCGTACATCTGACGGTCGCTGGTCGGCCTTCCAGGTCAAGCACGTCGCCGGGTTCTCCGCCGCCTCGGCTCGTAAAGCCTTCGACCACTTCGTTCACGGTAGCCACCCCCACCGCGCGACCAGATTCGTCATCGCCACCTCGTGTCGAGGCATTTCCACCCAAGTGCGAGAAATCGCGCTCGGATATCAGGCCGAATTTCCCGATCTTCAGCTCGGCGAGGTGTGGGACGCGGAGCACCTGGGCCGCCTGTTGCGCCCTCTGCCATGGATCGTCGCTCGGTACTTCGGCGACCATGTCGCCCACCGCTTCTGCGACGCGGACGCGGTGGCCGCCCACTACGCTGCTCCCTACGAGCGAACAAGCACGCCCGACAACACCGTGGGCATCGCCGTCACGGACGCCGACCCGTTCGGCCTCGAAGTGCACCAAGCGATCCAGGCCGAGGACAACGCCCCGGGCAACGACTCTCTCCCCCCTTACCTACGTAGGCCCTTCGACGACGAACTCCACGCTGTCCTGGACCGCGCAGCGCATGGAACGAGCGGCACGGCCATCCTGCTCGGCGACTCCTCCACCGGCAAGACCCGGGCACTCTGGGAGTCGGTCCGACAGCTACCTGACGGCTGGCGCCTGTGGCAGCCACCATCGCCCGACGCCTTGCTCGGCTCCCTCCGCTCGGTCGGGCCGCAGACAGTCCTGTGGCTGAACGAAATCCACCGGTACCTACTCACCACTGACAGCGACCGGGACGAGAAAGTCGCCGCCGGGCTGTCCGCACTCGTCCGCGACCCCGACCGGGCACCAGCGCTCGTGCTGGGTACGTGCTGGCACGAGTATCAGCAGCCGATGACCACGCCGCCGGGCACCACCGACGAGACCAAGGAACGTCGTGCGCTTCTCGCGAACCGGTGGATCCCCGTGCCCTCTCGTTTCACCGAAG
Source organism: Kitasatospora sp. NPDC058478 (assembly GCF_042720345.1). Classification (NCBI taxonomy): domain Bacteria; kingdom Bacillati; phylum Actinomycetota; class Actinomycetes; order Kitasatosporales; family Streptomycetaceae; genus Kitasatospora; species Kitasatospora sp. NPDC058478. Next base: position 41,478 of record NZ_JBHXML010000085.1, read on the forward strand.
ACCAGGTGACCGCGCTCCTCACGATGCCCGGCCTGAGTGACAGCCGGCTGCGCCAGGCCGCTCGGTCGGCCGAGGCCTGAGCTTCCCCCGCTGTGTGGGAGGTGCTGATTAGCTGGTCAGAGCGGGTGTGGGTAGGTCGAGGGCCGCTGGTTTGGCCGTCGCCTGGTCGGC
>NZ_JBHXML010000086.1:0-39719 GCF_042720345.1 Kitasatospora sp. NPDC058478
TCACCCGGACGTGGTCTTGACCAGCCCAACCACCCCTTAACTACGCGGCATTGGGGTACTTCATCGGTGCAGCCATGACAGAGGCTCCCTTCTCACGGCCCATCAGGCCATCTCCGGCAACCTTCCGCACCTCGGGGGAACCTCAAACTCCCGCCAGCCCTCCAGGGTGGTGAGGTAGCGGTGCAGGTCTTCGCGGTCGAGGGCGCGTCGCCATCCGTGCTGACGGCCCGAGTCCGAATCCTGGCCGGGGGTGGGTCCGATCGCGGTCACCATCGCTTGTCCGCCTCCTTGAAGGGGTCGAAGACGCCGAGCGGGATAACCTTCGCGATCGGCTCGTCATCTGTGCCGTCCACGGCCTCGTCATCGAGGAGGGGCGACTCATACTCGGTGGCTGGCGGCGCCTCTGGCCTGGGTGGACGTGGTCCGGGGCTCTCGGCGGCGGCGCGGGTCCGGGCAGCGACGCGCTGATCGCGCTTGGACGGCCGGGCGGGCGGACCGTCGCCCTGAACGGTCGGTCCCTGGTTGGCTCTGACCAGCAGCCTGGCAACGGCCTGGGCGGTCTCCTCCTCGGTTGGCATCGGGTTGCCGTTGCTCCGCAGGTCGGCTGCCGCGTGGTCCCAGGCCAGGTCGCCGAAGGGTTGCGGGACACTGCCGAGATGTTTCCAGGGGACTGGGATCCAGCCGGTCTCCCAGTGGTTGCGCATCCAGATCCAGTTGGCGTCGTAGGGGTCGCGGTGGATCTCCCACAGGTTCCTTTTGCGCGTGACGCCCGAGGACTGACGACGGAACGAGCTCGGGTCATGGCAGTCGTAGATCCGGTTGTTGATCTTGATTCCATAGGAGTTGACGGCCCGCCAGGTCGCGGGCAGCAGCTCCACGTAGTCGTCGCCGCCGAGGGCGAGGGGGACATAGCCGGCGCTCTCGACCAAGGCGGCGTACTTCTGGTTCGGGGTGAAAGTGCGGCCGGGGATACCCGGATCGCGGAGCCCGTCGTGGGGTCTGTTCTGCCACTTGGCGACAAGCCATTCGTCCAGGAATTCCTGGATTTCCAGCATCGACCACAGTGGTTCGTCCTCCACGCCTCGGCCGCGGTGTTCGGCGGTGCGGCCGAGATAGCCGGGGATGAACTGGCAGAACAGGGTGGCCACTGATTCAAGCGTGCGTTCGATGTGGGGCTTCTCCGCCGGGGAGCGCGGGTGGCAGGGCTGGAAGGTGATTTCCAGGGTGCGGCAGGCGGAGCGGAAGTTATCCGAGATGAAGGCCTTGCCCCGGTCACAGACGATCATCTCGGGGATGATCACCGGTCGGGCGGCGGCGTGTTCGAGGCGCTCGTCCAGGGACAGCAGCCTGCGGTGCGGCAGCACCGAGCGGGACATCGCAAGCGCCTGAGCCCAGCCCGGTCGCATCGGCTCCGGGGTCAGCGCGCGGGCCAGCAGCAGCGACGCGTCCACCGACTTGGTGGTCGGCCGCACCACGGCGGCGGCGATGGTGCGGGTGGCGACGTCGACCAGTCCGGTGAGCTCGACGCGACCGGGGATCCCCTCGTCCAACCGCACCAGCACGTCCAGCGGGGTGGAGTCGATCTGCATCAGCTCGCCCGGGGCCGCGACCGACTCGTAGCGGAACGGCCCCTCGGGCTGGTCGGCCAACGAGCGGCGGGTGCGGGCCGATCCGGTGACGTGGACGCCGTGCGACAGCTTGTCGAAGAGCCGGTAGAACGTGGCCCGCGACGGCATCCCCACCGCGTCCTGGCCGTGTTCGGCGTCCAGGATCCGCTCGGTCCGCCAGCGTGCGTACTCGATCGTGCGGGTGGAGGCGGAGACGCTCTCGCTGATCGCCTGGCGGATCGCCGCCACCACCCGCGGATCGGCCCGGCCGAGCAGCGAGGCGTGCGGGGCGAGCCGGCGGTCTACCACCGCCGCGATTCCGCCGGCCTCGTACTGCTGGCGCTTGCGCTTCACCGTCCGCGTCGTGACCTCTTCGCCCAGCGCGGTCAGCTCGGCTGCCTTCGCCCGCTCGCGTTCCGCCAGTGAGCGGCAGGCCGGGTCGTACTCGGGCTTGACCCCGCTCCCAGCCGGGGCGTCGGGCGGCAGGCCGGTGAGGAGTTCGACCAGGTGCCGCTGCCACCACAGAGCGCGCTCGGCCACTGGCCTGGGCAGCGTGTCCAGCAGCACGGCCGAGCCCAGCGCGGTGCGGTCGCCGGCCCCAAGCACCGTGAAGTCCTCCGCGGACTGTAGGTGGACCTGGTCGACGAGCATGCCGATCCCGTGGGCGTCGGCCAGCCGGACCCGCATCCCGGTCAGGCCGACAACCGTGTAGGTGTGCTTCTGAAATCTGATTCGGTCGCCGAGCCGCAGCTGCCCGGGTCGCGCGGAATTCACGGTCGTTCCCGGGACGCCAGGTGCACCGGGGTGGCGGCGCCCAGTGGGGCCGTCGTCAGGTCCGCCGTCAGTTCGTGCCGCCAGAGCAGGTGGTAGAGCACCGGCAATACGGCCAGCCGGTCCCCGACCCGCTCAGCCCCCGCGAGCAGGGGCAGCGGCTCGGTGAAGACCTCCCGCAGCCGGTCGGCCACCGGCGCGCGATGGCAGCGGCGGTGTCGGTAGCGGGCCAGCCAGCGCAGGTTCGCCCGGTAGGGCTGGTCCAGGTCGCCGAGGTGGCGGAACTGCCAGCCCACCGCCTCGCAGATCCGCGCGGTGAACGCGAAGACCTCGGCGGTGGCCTCATCGACCAGGTCCTGCGGTCGCACGTCGACAACGACACCTGTGCCGTCCAGCAACCGGGCGAAGTAGTCCGGGGTATGCCCGCGCTCCCGCTCCCCGTCCGTCCAGACAAGGCGGAAGGGCTGCGAGGCCAGCGCGACGACAGCGGGATCGAAGTCCAACGTCATCGCCGCGTCCCTCTCCACCCACGACTCATAGCCCACCTGGGTCCGCGAGGTCGCCGCCCAGTACTCGCCGGTGAAGTTCTTCTGCCCCTTGAACGAGGCGAACGACCTTACTGGCAGTGCCAGTTCGAAGGGCTCCGCCCACCAGCACGCCAACGGGCCGGAACGCTCGACGCCTTCAGCGTCGATGAACCCGACCTCGACGCCCGAGGCGTACTCCCAGGCAACGGCCACTGCTGCGGCCCCGTCCACGAACACCTCCGCCCTGCCGGGAACCCCCCGTCACTGCGAGGGTGGAGCACCCTGCGGGCCACCATGGCCGAGAGCCGGAGACGTCACGCGAAAGGGTGACAGCCCGCCTCAAACCGTGTCGGCGACGAGGACGATTCCGGATGCACTGGTGTCCGGCCCGATCTGCCGGGGATCGAGGCTCGATTCCGCAGCGACGGTAGGCGCGTCGCAGTCACCCCAAGTAGCCGCCCAACTGCTGGCCCTGTCGTCCTCGGGGTCGAGGTCTTCGGGCTTGCCTGGGATGCCGAACACATCCAGAAGGCGGCGCTCGACGCCAAAAGGCTCGCCCAGCGCCAGCTCGGGGTATTCGGCGATCCACCGCCTGATAACGGCACCGCCTTCGGCGATCAGCCACGCCTCGCCGTCGTTCTGCTCGCTATGGAAGTAGGCCTGAGCTCGTCCGAATTCCGAGCTCAGCTGTTGGCACAGGTCCGTGACGAGGTCGGTGCGCGTCAGATAGGGCAGCCCGCACCACGCCCCGACGATCAAGGTCCATCCCTCGATTGATGGGGTGATCACGACTGTTGAGAATCGCTCCTCGCCACTGTGCGCAACCTCGTCGATGAGATCGACACCGTCTGCCCAGGTTGTCTCGCGCACGTTCCTGAGGCCAAGTTGCGCGACAAGATCGGCCTGGTTGGCGCCATGGACCGCGATCCACGAGAGCCAGCATGCACGTATCGCCAAGGGCGAGTCGGAGGTCTCCACGACCGCCACCATAGTCAGGCTGCGAGCGAGACCAGAGAGCCGGGCACCTGGCTCTACAAGATCATCTGAGACGTCGAGCGAATTGGTCCAGATCATCTGAGACAAGGGCCAGATCGACCGAGACGGGACAGCCGGCACCCGCAGCAGAGCCACCACCCGAACTGTTCTCTGCCATCGGTTCTTGAGCGATTGACAGCGAAGGTTGACCAACGTGGTTTTCTGCCGCTGAAGATTGATCGCCCCAGCTCAGCGCCCTTCCCAGGCGGCTCCAGAGGGGCTCGGCTCGGACGGCCCCGCTGACGGCTGGCGCCAGCAATCTCTGCAGTCTTCCTTGGCTGACGGGCCCGGGGGCTGTTGCCCCAGTACGTTGTTTGCGTCAGGAGAGATGTTCACCTCCCGGAAGCGGAGCACCATATGACCACCCCTTCAACCGGTAGCGTCACCTGGAACAACACGGGGACCTCAAGTGACAACTTCAAGGTCTCCAGCGTGTCCTTCGACCCGCAGGAGCCGGTCAGAGGACAGGCCCTCACCGTGACCCCAACCGGCACGCTCACCGGTCCCATCGCCAGCGGCTCAGTCCAGACCGTGATCAAGTTCGGGATGGTATCCCTGGTGAACGAGGCGTCAGCTCTCTCCGCAGCCGTGGTGGGCCCCTACGTCCCGCCGGTCACGTTCTACATTCCCACCGATGCACCCAAGGGCAAGTACACGGGGACCCTGACGTTCACCGACCAGAAGAACAACGAGATCGCCCGCATCACCATCAGCTTCTCCCTCTCAACCTGACGCACCCCGGTCTGGGGCGGCAACGCCGCCCCAGACCGCACCGACCGCTACTCGGGTCTGGTGTGGTCGTTGCCAGCTGCGCAGCGCGACGGGCTTCCTCACTGGGTGGCGGCGCCAGCCGTCAGCGGGGCCGCCCGAGCCGAGCACCCCTGGGAGCCGCCTGGGAAGGGCGCTGAGCTGGGGCGATCAATCTTCAGCGGCAGAAAACCACGTTGGTCAACCTTCGCTGTCAATCGCTCAAGAACCGATGGCAGAGAACACGAGGAGGCCGGTCCGGACCGGTTGGAGTGCCCGCAGTGTGCCAGCGGCCGGGAGACGTTGGTGCTGCCCGCCCCGACCAAGCGCGAGCAGGTGGCCGCCCTGGTCTCCGCTCCGGATGATCCGTGGCGGGAGGACCGAGTGCTCCACGCCAAGCTCTACCCGGCCAAGCACCGAGTGTGAGTGGCCTGGGCGACCACCGCCTGGTGCAGCAGACGATGGTCGCCCAGTAGCGCTCCTTCGGCAGGCAAGATGCGCCGGGGAGCGAGCCGATCGTGTGACGTGAGGCCGACGGTCCGTTCAGCGCCGAGCGGGCCAGCGGCGGCGTGGCCTCCTGGGGTCGGGTGCGTTGACGATCGAGCCCGCGTGCTGGCCGAACTCCCGTATCGCCAGCCGCCAGCGCCCAAGAGCAGCACGGAACAGCTCAAGGTCCCGATCGACGACGCGCCCGCTTCCCGCCGAGGCGTAGAGCACGTTGCCAGAGCGGTCGAACTCCTCCATCACCGAACTGACGTCGTCCAAGGCACCGAGATCATCAGGCGGCCAGTTCATACGGGCAACCTGCAAGGCCACGCTGTACTCGTCCCAACTCGCCAGGACCCGCACATAGGCATCCCGCACCGCCGCCCGGTCCCGGTCGCGCGGAGCGACGCCAACGAGGTCGACCACCTCCCACCAGCGGTTCACGACAAGAGTCCCCGCCCGCAGCACAGCGGCGTAGGAATCGCGCCGGGCGGTGAGGGTCTCCCGGTCGCGGTCAGCTTGCTGGCGCCGTTGCTCCAGCTTCAGCGTCCGGCCAGACGTCAGCAGCGCCGCACCGATACCGCTGATCGTGGCGGCAGCGGTGGACAGAACGGGCGTGATGATGGCGGAGTCCATGCAGCCAGGCTGGGAGAACCCGGGCCATGGCTTCAGCAGTTCCAGCACACTGATACAGGATCGTTCCTCGCGGATGCTGGCCCACCAGGCCCACCAGGCCCGACAGACCACCGACGCCGCCCACAGACGCCTCGCTGGCACCTCCGCCTGCCTGCGGCTTCGTCTGGCTGCGTCTGCTCGTTGTTGGTGTGCCGTGCCCCGGGCATGGGCCCGGGGCACGGTGGCGTGGGTCAGGAGCAGGTGTCGAGCATGCTGCTGAGGGCGTTGACCTCGGCGGTCGTGGTGGTGAGCTGCCACACGTACTTCACGTGGGTGTAGTCCTCGGCGTAGGTGCACCAGAAGGCGGTGTTCTTGGGCTTCCACTGGTCGGGGCCGCTGTCGCCCTTGCTGCTGTTGGAGGACGAGGAGGCGATCAGGAGCTGGGGGATGGTCAGGTCGTTGCCGAAGGATCTTCTCTGGCTGGCACTCCACCGCCGTTCCCGACGACGGCTGTGCGGGCCAGGTCGTGCTGTACGCGCTGCCCGCCTGGAAACTGGAAGCCCTCTGGGACGTCCTGCTGGTGCTGCGCCGCACGGTGGCCGGCGACCCGGACACGGACGCGGTGCGCGAGCTCCTGGAGGACCTGGGCAACGAGCTGTTCACCCCGCCGCGCACGGTGGAGCGGTTCACCGCGGACCTGGAGAAGACGGTGTCGGTACTGATGCTCGACCTGCCGGACATCCAGGTGGTGGCCACCGCCGTCGTCCTGGACCAGGCGCGGGACGAGGCCGTCGTCAACGCCTACCGCCGGATCACCACCGCATGGGCGGCGGCCGGAGTGCACGCCTGACTCTCCGACCCACGTCCAGAGCTGGCGAGGCACCGGCGCCCGCCCGGCCTGCGCAGATCCCGCTATCGGGGCCTGCCCAAGACCGGCCTCCAGCACCAGCTCACCGGCGCCGCGATCAACCTCGCCCGCATCGAAGCCCACCTCACCGACACACCACAGGCCCGAACTCGCACCGGCCACTTCGCACGGCCTCGCCCCGCCGAGCAAAAGCAGCTCGGCGGGGCGAGGTAACGAGACACCGGATTAACCAACAGAGTCCGAGCGTGCCAGGGCGCGGTGGGTTCGTGACGACGGGTGCTACGGCTTGCGGCCGAGCTTGCGCCACGGGGAACTGCCGTTGGCCTCCGCGGTGCCGGGTTCGGCCTGGGTCCACCACTGCGCGTACCAGTAGGAGCCCTTCCAGGCCGCGTACGCCGCCGAGGAGGAGCCGGCCGGGTCGCCCGCCCAGACGTGCGTCAGCCGGGTGGTGCTGCCGTTCGCGGCCTCGGCGTCGAGGCCGTTCGCCGAGCGGAGCTTGAACGCCTTGCCGTGCACGGGTTTGCCGACCGGGGCGCCCTCGGTGCCGGAGGCGGGGTCGACCGGGACGAACCGCCACTTCTGGCCGTCACCGCCGGTGCAGGGGCCGGTGGAGAGGTCCTTGCGCTGTTCGACGGCGTTCAGGCAGCGGCCGCCGTTGGTGATCCTGGACCAGCCGCCGCCCGCGTCCTCGACCCGCCAGTACTGGTTGGGGTTGGTTGCGATCGGCTCCACCAGGTGGACCCGGGACTGGTCCGGGTTGTGGTCGATCAGCAGGCCCTGGTACTCGAACTGCCAGCCCTGCGCGCCCTTGTCCCAGGCCGCCCAGAGGCGCCCGCCGGTGGGGCTGTAGGCCTTGCCGCGCTGCCAGTCCTCGGCCTGGCAGACGGTGGCGGCGGCCGGGGCGGGCGGGGTGACGGTGCCGGTGGCGCGCCGCAGGTCGCCGGTCGAGCCGTAGTCCTTCCCGTTGATCCGGACGATCACGTTGGCGGGGCCGGTGATCGGCAGGTAGTACTTGATCCCGACGTCCCGGCTGGTGCCGGGCGGGATGTCCTCGCAGTAGCCGAGTTTGACCGTCACCCGGTGGAAGTCCCCGGTGAGCCCGCCCGCGTTGGGGCCGGTGTGGCCGGGTTCGACCCCGGGCATCTCCTTCCACCCCTCGTCCTTGAGCAGGGCCGGGGTGGAGGTCGGGATGTCGAAGGAGACCTCGGTGCCCGCGCCGAGCGCCACCGGGGTGTTGTTGGTGATCCGCAGCTTGGGCTGGATCGGCCACATGTCCTTGAGGTCGCCCGGGAAGTCGGCCAGTTCGACCTTCACGTCCACGGCCTGGGCGGGCAGCGGCCGGTTGGCGCGGGTGTTGCCGTAGGCGGGCTTGCCGCGCAGCGCCTGGTCGATCTGGCTGGTCAGGGTGTAGCCCATGCCGTACTCGCCGCCGGGGCGTTGGGCGTAGTCGCCGGCCAGCTCCCAGAGCATGACGCCGCCGATGCCCTTGTCGAGGACGTACTGGGTCTTGGCGGCCACCGACTGCTCGTCCTCGGTGGACAGGAAGACCTTCTTGTCGGCGTTCCACAGCCAGCTCGACTTGAGCTGGTCGCTCCACTTGCGGGCGTAGCCGCCGGTGAGCCGGTCGTCCGGGTCGCTGCCGGGGGTGAGGCCGTAGCCGCCCAGGTAGCCGGGCTGGCGGCCGTCCTGGAGGTTCTTGGCGTGCCAGAGCGGGTTGGAGCCGGCCGGGACCTCCTGGCCGCCCTCGGTGTCGTGCCAGAGGTTGTCGATGCCGACCGCGCCGCTGCCGCAGGCCACCCGGCCGCCCTTGCCGCCGGTGCCCGGCGGGCAGTTGGCCTGGTCGGGCCGGACGGAGGAGCCCCACAGGCCGTCGGTGCCGCCCTGGACGTCCTTCCAGCCGCGGGTGTAGTAGGGGATGCCGAGGTTGATCCGGCCGGGCTGGAGCGCGCCGCGGTAGTAGTGGTACGCCCAGTCGGTGTTGAAGTAGCCGGTCCTGCGGTACTCCGGCGCGGCGTAGACGCTCGCTACGTCGAGCTCGGCGTCGTCGCCGCCGTCGTAGAGCGGGGCCTGCGGGCCGACGAAGTAGTTCCACGAGCCGTGCAGGTCGTAGGACATCACGTTGACGAAGTCCTGGTACTGGAGGGCGGGCTGGTTCTCCTGGCCGCGCACCAGGTAGCCGGAGGAGGAGCCGGCGGAGGTGAGCAGGTAGTAGTGGCCGGAGCGGTCGAGCTTCTCCCGCAGGGTCTTCATCAGCGCGTTGTAGCCGGCGCCCAGGCCCTTGCGGCGCGGGTTGGCGGTGGACCAGTCCTTCGGGTTGCCGGCGTCGGGCAGCGCGGTCGGGTACTCGTAGTCGACGTCGACGCCGTCGAAGCCGTACGTGGCGAGGAAGTCGACGACCGAGCCGGCGAAGGTGTCGATGCCGGCCTGGTTGACGCTGCCGTCCGCGTTGGTGGCCATCGCGTAGAAGCCGGAGGTCTCCGCCCAGCCGCCCACCGAGATCAGGGTCTTGACCCGCGGGTGCTGGCGCTTGTAGCGGGTGAGCAGGTTGAAGTGGCCCTGGTAGGGCAGGCTGGGGTCCATCTCTGCGCCGGGCACGCCCGGCCAGGTCGTCTTGACGGCCTCGTCGCCGACCGAGATCCGGTTGTCCGTGCCGACCTTCGCGAAGGCGTAGTTGACGTGGGTGACCTTGTTCCACGGGATGTTCTTCACCAGGTACCGGGGTGAGCCGTCCTGGCCGGTGCGCCAGCCGGTGAAGTAGCCGACCACCCGGCGGCTGCGGTCCTGGCCGAGCCACTCGCGGCCGTCGCCCTGGTAGACGTCGCAGTAGCGGGTGTCGGTGCCCGGGGTGACGGCCATGCCGTCCGGGCGGCACTCGGCCTGCGCGGACGGGCGGGCCGGGCGCGGGCCGCCGGTGTCGTTGCCGTCCGAGGGGTCGACCGGGTCGCCGGCCCCGGTGGGGTCCTGTCCCTGGGTGGACCCCGGGCAGGGGGCCACGCCCAGCCCGCGGCCGTCGTCGGGCCCGGTGCTGACCAGACAGGTGCCGGTCTGCTTGTTGCGCAGCAGGTCGCCGTCGCGCTGCCAGGACTGGTTGGCCCCGCCGCCGCAGGCCCACTGCTGGACGGCGTTGGTGCGCACGTCCAGGTCCAGGCACTTGCCGCTGTGCGCGCTGACCAGGGTGGTCGAACCGTCGCCGGACGCGTTGCCGCCCTGCCAGCGCTGGTTGACGCTGCCCCCGCAGCCCCACTGCTGGACGCGTCCGCCGTCGGCCCTGCCGTCGCGGTCGCGGGTGTCCACGTCGAGGCACTTGCCGTTGGCCTTGTTCCGCACCTGGCCGCCGTCGATCGCCCAGCCGAAGAGGTAGTTCGGATCGCTCAGCGGGTCGGTCGGCATCTGGTCGACGTCGGGCGGCAGCCCGCCTTCCCGGCTGGACCTGCGCACCCGCTCGGCGGCGTCGAACATCGTGCCGCAGAGCAGCGGCCAGCCCTCGCAGACGCTCATCGGGCCGTTCTCGATCTTGTCGTCGGTGCCGTTGACCTGGGCGATCAGCCGGACGTAGCGGTCACCGGAGAACATCATCAGGCGGTTCTTGACGCCCGGCCCAGAGGTCCCGCCCGCGGCCTGGCTGAACACCGCGTCGATCTTGCTCACGAACGGGGTGTCCTTGAGCACCGGCCACTCGGTGGCGACCTCCTTGATGTACATGGTCTGCCAGCGGCCTTCGGAGGACAGCCGCAGCCGCGCGTACTTGCCGCCCGAGAAGACGTACAGGGTGTCCCGCTCGGCCGACACCATGGAGTCGATGCCCGAGGCGAAGGGCGCCTCGCAGAGCCCGAACACGCCGCAGATCGAGCCGCTGACGGCCATCCGGCCCGCGTTCTTGTCGTCCATCCGGATGTCGTCGAGCCGGATCGCGATCGAGCCCTTGGTGAAGTACATCTCCCCGCCGGCCGAGGTGGACCGGTACAGCGCCGAGTCCACGCCCATCGCGAACGAGGTGCCGCGCAGCAGCGGCCAGCTCTCGTAGATCGACTGCGGGCCCTCGGTGAAGGCGTCTCCCGAGCCGCCGATCTGGTACCTGATCCGGGCGTTGAACGGGCCGTGGAAGAGGTACGCCTCGCTGGCGCCCACGCTGGTCGCGGCGTCCACCGGTGCGACCGCCGGGCAGGTGTCGGCCGCCAGTGCGGCCCGGCCGCCGCTGCCACCGCCGCCGGCGCAGCGCCCGCCGAGCACGGCGAAGGCGGCGGAGATCCCCAGCCAGTTGGTGAACCGGTGGGAGGCCGGCGGCTGGTAGGTGGCGTCCCGGGTCCAGCCCCAGGCGTCGTCGGTGGCCTCGTTCCAACCGCCCTGGATCAGCCTTTGGTTGGCGGTCCCGACCGTCCACGTCCGGTTGGTGAAGATGCTGTTGGCGAACGCGCCGAACAGGCCCCGTTCGGTGTCCCCGCCGCCGTTGGCGTTCACGCCGGCCACGTCGGCGATCCGGGCGCCCTCGGCGAGGGCGACCGTGATCCTCATCATGTTCTGGGCCCGGGTGCGGCGGGCCGCGTCGTCGTTGTCGGCGGGCCGGGTGAGCACGTCGCGGATGGCGTTCCGCATCGTGTCCTGGGTGATGGTCAGCCCCTCCAACGTGGTCCGGCTCGGGGCGTCGGTGGGCAGCCCCCGGTTCGCCTCCCCCGTCATGTCCCGGTAGGCGTCGCCGAAGTGCATGATCTCGACATCGGCACCGTCGGTGATGTTGAGGTCATTCCGGATGTCGGCGACGTCCGGGAGCCCGCCGAACAGGATCAGCCGCGGCGCGTTCCGGCGGTCGGGGACCAGGAACCCTCGGATGTAGAGGTTCTCCCGACTGAGGATCAGCATGACCGATTCGCTGGTGCGCCCCAGCCCGCCGATCTCCTGGAGGTAGTAGCCGTCGGCGCGGGTCAGCGCCCGGACGTTCTCCCGCAGCGGCGCGCTGGTGTTGGCGCGGATCTCGTTGATGATCTGCCGGTAGCGGGTGCTGTAGTTGCTCCACGCGCCGGCCGGCGGCGCCAGCCAGCTCAGGGTGCCGAGCACCAGCAGCGCGGCCAGCGCCGTGGCCAGCAGGCGGGCCGGCCAGCGCCCCGCTGGGGGCCTGGCCGGGAGGGCTAAGGTCTGCACGGGCTTCTCGCAATCGTCGGTCCCGGCGGTGCGCCGGGCGGGTACTGATGCGCGGAGCGTAAGGCGGGCTCGTATACGAAAAGTTGATGACCCGTCAACGCCGGGCGCCCCGGCGCCGCTCGCCGGCTGGTGGCGGGCACCTTTTCTGTGCCCGGCCGCTGGGTGTGACCTGTTGGTGTTGTGGGGCCTGGAATGGCCTCTCGCGCGGGGTTGTCTGGACCTTTGGTTGTGCCTGTCGGGGGTGTCCGGTGGGTGGTGTCGGGTGGCTGGTTTGGTGACTGTGTGTGGTGGTGGGTGGGGTCGGGGGGTCCGGTCGGTCTCGCTGGGTGGGGTCGGTGGGTGTTGGGCGTGGATTCGGGTGTGAATTCCTCCGGGTATTTCGTTGGGTTGTTTTGTCGGATTCGCCACCTGTGGTGGTTTGAGTTCGGGTCGGAATTGCTTTGCCGTGGGTGGTGGCGGGGTCGGTGTTCGGTTTGTTGGGGCCGGGCTGCGTCCTCGCGGCCGTGCCTGTCGCTGCTCGTCGTCTCGGTCGTTGACCGGGGCATGGATGAGGACGAGTGGGACGAGTACTTGGACCCCGACGACGACCGGCCGCTCCCGCGCTGCAGCGGGTGCGGGCGGAACTGGGGTCATGCCGCAGGGTGCGACGTCGCCCGCCAGGAGGCCGGCGACTGGCCACTATGAACTCCCGCGAAGGGGGCCCGGCACGCCGATGGCCGGCCGCTGTGCCTGGTGCCGTGCGCGTCGCTCGGGGCGGTGCTGTGCTGCCGTTCCGGGCCTGGTGCGCCCGGCCCCGGCAGGTCCGGGTCCCGCTCGCCCCCGGTCCGCCCTCGCCCGGCTACGCCCTGCCCGCCTTGCTGCGCCGCCGTCGCGGGTCGGCTGTCCGTCAGGCCGTCCTGGTGGGAGAGGTGGCTCAGCGGCTGGCGAGGTGGTGGGCGGTGAGTTCGACGTCCTGGAGCTGGGCGGTGGTCAGGCGCCGGGCTTCCCAGATGATCGTGGCCAGGTCCGCGGCCCGGGAGTGGAGCGGCGGCAGGTTGTCGGGTAGGTGGATGCCACCGAGCGCTGCGAGGTCGGGGGCGGGAATACCGAGCACGCCGGCGAAGCCGGCTATTAGCTCGGGGGTTGCTTCGACGGTGCCGCGGCCGACCCCGCCGATGGTGGACGCAGACAGGTAGATCCGTCCGTCGGTGACTGCATACAGGGCCCTGGCCGTGCTTGGCCAGGTGAGGTTCCGGCTGTGGGCGAGCTCCAGGAGCACCGCGCCGAAGCCCGGCTCGTACCGGTGGTACGGCCGGTCGACCCCGCCACGCCCCTCACGCCGCACCAAGGGCTGCGCCCGGATCGCGTCCAGCAGCGGTCGCCGGTTCTCGGCGGGCATGACCATCGTGTTGTAGACGACGGTGCTGATCGACCAGTTCGGGTTGCGGGTGATCGGTGTCAGGTCGTCGGGAATCGGTTGTCCGGAGAGAACGAACAGGTCGGCGGCGTGCAGACCGAGTACCGGTCCGAGGTCCCTCAGTAGCCGTCCGGTCGGCGGCTGCCCGCCGAGCACGGCTTGCAGCTCTGCTGGGTCGGTGCCGGCCGCTGACGCGAGCGTGGCGGAGCCGAGGGACCGGTGGCCCGTCAGGTGCGCCAGCAGTGCGCCGAACTGCAGTAGGCCTGCCATGCCGTCAGCCTATCGACGGCCGACGGTGCCGCCGGCTGCCGGGTGCCGGGTGCCGCCCGTCCTGGGCCGTATTCCGGGGGTGCTCTGCTTGTCTCCGTGTCAGTGGTGGAGGGCAGGATGTTGATCATGTTTGAGGAGTGGTGGCGTGTTCGGCCGGACGAGGAGCGTGTGCAGTGGGTGTTGGAGCAGTTCACGGCGGTGGGGCCGTTGCGTTTCGGTATGAGCGCTGACGAGGTGACGCAGGCTCTGCTTGGTGTCACCGAGGAGGTCGAGCACCGGACGTGGACCGGCGGACTGGGAGACGACACCTGGAGGGTCGGTGAGGGCGTGTACCGGGAGTTCGGCCTGCACCTGTACTACCAGGACGAGCGGTTGTCCGGCGTCGCGGTGGACGCCCGGCGCGGGCCGCAGGTCACCGTGGAGGGCACCGCGTTCGTGGGCCGGACTCCCTCCGTGATGGGGGAGTGGATGGAGGAACGCGATGCCGAGCTGTCGTACATGAGCCTGGGCGTGCCCCGATCGGACCTCCTAGGCGTGGTGGTCAACGTCCAGCGGGCGTACGACCGCCTGCTCACCCGGCCGGTGTTCTTTCCCATCGAGGCCCTCGACGACCTCCCTCACTGGTTCCCGCAGAGGGCGTGTGGCTTTGTAGGTGAGTTGTGACAGCACCTGTCGGTCAGCGACGACAGCGTCCTGTGCCACGGGAGAGTGATGTCGCTGAGTTTTGACAGCACCCGGGTGCTTGCTTCGGGACCATGGTTGTGCTCTGCACGACGAGGGGGCGTGGGTGCTGCCGAAGTCCAAGGTCGATCTGTACGCGGCGATCCGCCGCGACTCCCGGGCGGGCCTGTCCGGCCGTGCGTTGGAACGCAAGTACGGCGTCGGGTTCCGCACGGTGCAGAAGGCGTTGTCGTCGGCCTGGCCGGAGCCGCGGAAGAAGCTGCGGCCGAGGGCGACCAGGCTGGACCCGTTCAAGCCGTTGATCGACCAGATGCTGTGGGCCGATCTGGACGCGCCGCGCAAGCAACGCCACACCGTGAAGCGGATCTTCGACCGGCTGGTGGACGAGCACGACGCGGACGAGATCTCCTACCAGATGGTCCGCGGCTACGTGGCGTCGCGGCGCGAGGAGATCCGCATCGAGGCGGGCCGGGGCACGGCGGACGCGTTCGTGCCGCAGACCCACAAGCCCGGTGCTGAGGCGGAGGTCGACTTCGGGGACGTGACGGTGCGTCTGGCCGGTGAACTGGTGACCTGCTACCTCTTCGCGTTCCGGCTGTCCTACTCGGGCAAGGCGGTGCACCGAATCTTCGCCTCGGCCGGCCAGGAGGCGTTCTTCGAGGGCCACGTCCACGCTCTCAACGTGCTCGGCGGGGTGCCGACCGGGAAGGTCCGCTACGACAACCTTAGGGCCGCGGTCGCCCAGGTGCTGGGCTTCTCCCGCCAGCGGGTGGAGGCCGACCGCTGGACGGCGTTCCGCTCGCACTATGCCCTCGACGCCCTCTACTGCCAGCCCGGCATCGGCGGCGCCCACGAGAAGGGCGGCGTCGAGGGCCAGATCGGCTGGTTCCGCCGCAACCACCTGGTCCCGGTGCCCGAGGTCGCCACGCTCGCGGAGCTGAACGCGATGATCGAGCGGTGGGACGAGCAGGACGACGCCCGCCGGATCCGCTCCCGGCCCCGCACCATCGGCGAGTACTTCGCCGCCGAGCAACCGCTGCTGGCGCCGCTGCCGGACGAGCCGTTCGAGACGGGACGGCTGTTCACGCTGCGGGTCGACCGATACAGCCAGATCAGCGTCCGCACGAACCGGTACTCGGTGCCGGTGCGGCTGATCGGCCGGACCGTCCGCGTGATGCTGCACGCCTCCGAGGTGGTCGTCCATGACGGACGGGAGGAGGTCGCCCGGCACGAGCGGCTGATCGCCAAGGGCGGCACCCGCCTCGACCTCGATCACTACCTTGAGGTGCTGGTCCGCAAACCCGGCGCCCTGCCCGGGGCGACCGCGCTTGACCAGGCCCGCTCGGCGGGCAGGTTCACCCCGGTCCACGACGCCTGGTGGGCGGCGGCCCGCAAGGCCCACGGCGAGCGCGACGGCACCCGGGCCCTGATCGAGGTCCTGCTGCTGGGCCGCCACCTGCCCCACGAGCACCTGGTCGCCGGTCTCGCGGTCGCCCTGAAGGCGGGGGCGCTGACCGCCGACGCCGTCGCGCTGGAGGCCCGCAAGGCGGCCGAAGCCGACACCGCGGAGCCGGCCGAGCTGGAGCCGCCCGCGGCTGACCGCGCGAAGGTGACGTCCCTGACCGTGCGGCGCCTGGCCCACCTGCCGCCCGACACCCGGCCGCTGCCCTCGGTCGCCCACTACGACCAGCTGCTGCGACACCGGCGGCCGGACCGCCCGACCACCACCTGAAGGAGAGCACCGTGACCTTCCCCCGCCAGCGAGGACTCACCGAGCAGGCCGCCAACGCGGCCATCGACCAGGCCTGCCGGATGCTGCGGCTGCCCACCATCCGAGCCCAGTTCCCCGAACTCGCGGAGACGGCCTCGCGCGAGCAGATGTCCTACCTCGGGTTCCTCGCCGAACTGCTGATGTCCGAGTGTGACGATCGGGCCCGGCGGCGTTCCGAGCGCCGGATCAAGGCCGCCGGGTTCCCCCGTGACAAGTCGTTGCGGAAGTTCGACTTCGACGCGAACCCCAGCATCGACCCGGCGATGATCCACACACTCGCCACCTGCGAGTGGATCAAGAAGAGCCTGCCGCTCTGCCTCATCGGCGACTCCGGCACCGGCAAGTCCCACCTGCTGATCGCGCTCGGCACCGAGGCCGCGATGGCCGGCTTCCGGGTCAAGTACGTGCTGGCCACCAAGCTCGTCAACGAGCTCGTCGAGGCCGCCGACGAGAAGCAGCTCACCAAGACCATCGCCCGCTACGGCCGCGTCGATCTTTTGTGCATCGACGAACTCGGATACATGGAACTCGACCGCAGGGGCGCCGAGCTTCTGTTTCAGGTTCTGACCGAGCGCGAGGAGAAGAACAGCGTCGCCATCGCCTCCAACGAGTCGTTCGGCGGCTGGACCAAGACCTTCACCGACCCCCGTCTCTGCGCGGCCATCGTCGACCGACTCACCTTCGGCGGCAACATCATCGAGACGGGAACCGACTCCTACCGCCTCGCTACCACCCGCGCCCGGGCCGAACAGCAAGCGGCAGCTGCTGGCTGAGGATCCGCAGGGTCTTCCTCGGCTGCAGCCGACAGGCGCCGAGGAAGACCCCCATCACAGGTTCGGCTCGCCCGAATGGGAGGACCGACCGAACACACGGACCACCCAGCGGTCGAGCCGGACTCCGAACTCCCGAGCTGAAGCGATATCCGAGGCCGGAAGAGCGCCGGCGTCGTCCATGCCGGCGACGAAGTCGACATCGGCCCAGCCCCCACGGAACAGCACAGCCGACAGCTCACCCTCTGCCGGACCCGAGATGAGCACACCAACTGAGTCAGGATCGTTCACCAACGACCTGTCCGTCTCAAGTCGCCGAGGCCAGGGAGCGGCTTCATCGCGCCAGGTCACCCGGCCCACTGTCAGACCACGAGCCCGCCACCCCGGCGCCCGATCAGCTACTTCTGCAGCCGCCTCATCGAGATCAATAACTCGTTCCATGGGCAGATCATGGTCCATGCCCGGCGCGCTGTTCCACCGAGTTCCACCAGAGCGACACGACCCAAGCGCTGCCACTTCTCGGCAACATTTCCCGTCGAACAGATCGACAACCGCTGTCGGAACTCGCCGACAAGTGCTGTCAGGTCTCACCTACGCAGCCACCAGCCCGTTCCTGTCTGCTCCGAGAAGGCCAGCGCGGTCGATACAGGCGGCTGGGGCGGGCCGACAGCACTACGTCGTGGTTGCGGCCGGGGTGCGCGTCACCGTCCCCGGACGGGCCCGCCCGAAGTGCGCCCCCCACCTCCACCCTCACGCAGCGCCTTCCAGCAGGTCTGCCTCAACACCGCCCCGGAGTGTCTCGACTGCACCGTCTGCCTCACCAGCGTGGTGAAACTCCTCGCCAGCCCCACCCGCCTGGCCAAGGCCCAAACACAGAGGGTCGACGCCGAGGCCCGGCAGGTCCTCAGGAACGCATCCGACGCCTGGAGGCAACAGCAACAGGCCGTCGTCGACGAGAACCACCCGACCGTCTCCCCCTCGCCCCAGGGCAAGCTGCCGAATTCCTCGGTCCGGGAAATGCCCGGGAAGCTCTTCGGCCTGTGCTGTGCACCGGCCACCACGCCTGTTGCCGACGTCGCCTTCTCCAGTTCATCGGACGTCATTGGCGCGCTACGGTGGAGACGGTGGCGTATTGAGTCTTTCGGGGGCGGCAGTGACGAGCTTTCACGTCGAGCCGGCGGACATGCTAATCTCCTCTGCCGGGTTCACGGACCTGCAGAACGCCGGGGTGCAGCTCCACCGCAGCCTGGTGTTCTCCATGGACGATGCTGCGGGTATGGCGGGCGACGACAACGCGGGCAGGAGGTTCGCCGCCGCGTACGATCCGGCCGCGTAGAAGCGGCATACAAGCTCGGACAGGCCTGCGAGGCCTACGCCAAGCAGGTCGAGGACCTGCGCGACAAGCTTGAGGACCTCGCGATCGCCGCCGAGGCCGTGGCCGTTGTCGACGCCGCGGCGGCGAATCTGATCCCGGTCGGGGTGGCCGTCACCGCCACCGCGACCACGGCCGTCGTACTCGCCGGGGCAACCGACGTCGCAGCGGCGCCCGCCCCCCAATCCGCCCCCGTTCACGGTCACCCCCGGGATGCCGCCGCTGCCCCACGACCCGACCAGTCCGTTCCCGGTGCTGCCCGCGCAGCAGCAGGCCGACATCCGCGCCTGGATGACGCAGATGGAAGCGGACGGCCGTACCCTCCAGGCGCTGGGCCCGTCCGTCAAGGGCGATCCCAAGATCGGCGCGCGGCGCGCCTACCAGGTCCGGGTGGCCGGATCGACCGAGTACCGCCTGTACACCACGGTGACCGACCCGGGAAAGGGCCGGGAGCTGGGCATGGACGCCGACGGAGTGCGGCCGGAGGACGGGGCGGCGATCGACGCGAAGTACATCGGTCAACAGAAGAGCTGCAAGTCGCCGTTCCGACTGAACAATGCCGATGGTGTGATCGACTTCGTGTACGAGAACACCATGGACGGCGAGGCGAAGAAGCCGGAGAAGTACGCGTCGGCTCTCAAGGATCCCCGGAACAAAGTCAACCACCTCGAACTGATCACCAACGATCGCAAAGCGTCCGCCTACCTCCAAGGCCCAATGATCGCTCAGGGCGTCACCGGCCGCGTTCGGGTCGAACCCTGACACCACACAACGAGATACACCGAGAGAAACGAGAACACCGGTGGGTGCCAGCTACTACATCAGCTCTGACCAGGAACAGGTCGGCCCCTGGCCGTTCACGGGCGACCAAGTGAAGCAGTGCGTCACCAGGCACTGGCCCGACGCCGTGGTGAGCGGCGCCTTCGAACACTTCCTGGAGATCCAGGCCCAGCTGGAACCTGGCCGGCCGACAGAGTTGTCGTACAACCTGCGACACCACGCCTTCTCATTCGAAGACCGCGCGCCCCTGTCGGCACCCCTGACCGTCATCTACACCGTGCTACACGAACTCGCCCCCTCTACCCCCGCGATGTGGTGGGTCGACTACGACGCGGAACTTCAGCCACTGGACCTGTCCAGGGGCCTGGACGCGTTCATCGAGGACTTTTCGGCCTGACCATCCCGGCCTCCATCGCGTCGGCCTGCAAGACACTGCGCACGACACGGTCGTCGGGGTCGGCGAGACCACCGCCCTTACCGCCCCCTTCCCTCTCGACCTCGACTTCGACCTCGACTTCGATCTCGACCCGGCGAGACTGCGCCGGCCGTCCCGCACGACACCGGGACGGCCGAACCCCCCGACCGCGGGTCCGGCCCTGCGGGCATTGTCTCCAGCGGTCGGTCGCAGAGGAGTACGGGCACCGGTTTCCGGTCGAATACTCCTCAACCCCCGGACGAGCGCTCGGCCCGCTGGCCTGCTGCTCGCCAGATCCTGCGTGCTCCCGATCTTCCACTTCGTCTCAACCCTTCTGGCAAAACGGGGGCGTTCCGTCGCGGGGACCACCGGTTGTCCTGCGGGTTCGTGGCCTGTCCCACTGGACCTGGTGGTATCTCACCCGTCTCAGGTGCAGGTCCGCCGATTCGCGGTGCGCGTGGCTGACAATCCCGTCGCGGGCGACGTTCTACCGCTTCGCATGGGGTTCCTCCTTCCTCATCCGGGTGTTGGCCTGTCAACCTGGGGCACGGGGACGGGCACGGTACCAGGACAGCTCGAAGACGCCTGCCCACAGCCTCTGGGCAACCGCTTCCGCTGGGTGCCCATCGGGCACGGCCCGTCGGAAGCAGGCGTCTTGCAGGTTCCGGTCTCCGATGACGAGACAGGTCCGGCCAACGGCCGGGCCACGACGGGCAATCCGGTGCGGCGGGTGCCGTCGTGCCGGCGAAGCGCACTACTCGCGCCAGACACCGAGGAGCAACGTATGAGGATCAAGGTGGGACGCCGCATCGGAACAGTCGCGGCGGCCTTGGCAATCAGCGCTGGTGTGGTGATTTCGGGGGCAGACAGCGCCGCTGCCTCCGCTTGGGTCCGAACAACCACCAGCAACTGGGTCGGTATCTACAACAACCCCAACACCTCGGGCAAGACCGGCGCGGCGGATCTGCCCCCGGGCTCCGAGATCTGGGCCGACTGCTGGCAGGTCGGCGAGAGCATCGGTAACTGGGGAGACACCTGGTACCGCGTCACCTACGTCTGGTACCCGGGCGCTTCGAACTACGTGTACTCGCCGGGTTGGACGTTCGCCGGATACGTCGACAACAACGCGAACACCGTCGATCGGAACCCCAACATCCCTCGGTGTTAATGAACTTGATGCCAAACCGGGCCCCGACTCCGGCTACCGCATCAGCGTCGTGCACCGCCTGCATGAGGGCATATCGGCGATCCAGGTGACCTGGATCACCGCCGTGACCTCACTCTGCATCAGCACAGGTCAAACGACGGCCGGGCACTCCAGAGGAGGAGCCCGGCCGTCGTCATGTCAGCAACCGGCTCGGTCCGGACCCTCCCCTTCGCTCTCCCTCTCCCGGGACCCCCGCCTGCCCCGCCAACCAGGCCGGGACCGGGCGGCAACGGCAGAACCGCCGCGGACTGCAGCCGAGTGGATGGCCAGGCGCGGCGTGCTCCCCCCCGCACCCGTGGCCAGCGCCCGGCGGCGCTGGACCCGCCTACCAGCGGGGGGGCTCCTCCCCCCCCGCACCCCCCACCAGCCCTGCGCGGGCTGGACATGCGCTGCCGGCTGCCCTGCGCGGCCGGTCCGCCGTCAGGGCCGAGGCCGGCCCCGCCGTCGGCCCGTCGCCGCACCGGCCGGACCGTGGACGGTCCGGCATTGGGCTTCCCTATCAAGTCACCATGTTGAAGTTCGGAAAAGTGGTACCGGGCCGCGAGGAGAACCTCATCGGGCTCTTCACGGACGGGCGGACACCCGCCCGTCATCACCCACGACATGCTGCACACCGTGCTGCGACGCCGGACAGCGGGCGAGTCCGTCGAGAAGATCCGCTCAGACCTGATCACCCCCACCGGCAAGCGCAAGGGCCAGGGCCCGGGCCTGACCAGCATCTACCGGGCGCTGGCTGAGCACGAGAAGCGCCAGGCGTACCCGGAAGCCGTCGAGCAAGCCCACGCCGACTTCGTCACCCTCACCCAGCATCTTCACCAGAAGTGACAGTCAGTCACTCTCTGATACCTGTCAGGTGGCGGCAGCCATACGAGAACACGGCCGTCCGGGGCGGGGCCATCGCCGAACGTCGGGCCCGCGCCGACCGGGCGACGCGCACTGCGGCGGTCCCGTTGCGCCCGGTCCGGCCGTCGATGGCCTGCACCGGTGCCGCGTGAGCGGGATCGGCCCGCGGACCGCTCGCCGACCGCCACCGTCGACCTGCAGCCCCACCTCTTGGACGGAGCAACCCTGATGAGCCCTCAGTCGGAACCGGCCCCGGAGCCACCGCCGCCGCCGATCACCGCGAGCGTCACCGTGTCCGGGGTGGAGGCGCAGATCCTGCGGGACCTGGCCGCCGTGCTCGGCCGCACCCCGGAGGAGCTGGCGACCGAGCACGCCGCCGGCCTTCTGCCGATCCCCGCCAAGCCACTGGTCGACCGGGCGTTGTTCGACGGGCCGCCGGACCTGGCCGCCGGCGCCGACGAGTGGATGCACGAAGGCACCGGCCGGTGACCGCCACCGCATCGCTGGGCGTCGCGGTCGCCGACACCTCCGTCCTGCTCGCCGCGTTCAACCGCAAGGACCACCTCCACGCCCAGGGCGTCGACCACCTCCTGGCCCGCCGGGCCGACGAAGCCAAGGCCGTCAACACCATCACGCGACTGGGCCTCGCCGGGCAGGGCTTCGTCATCCTGCCGCCTGCCGACCGGCGCCTCTACGCCGATGCCGAGCAACTGCTACGCCAGTACCAAGACCACGCCCTCGGCCTGGCCGACGCCGTCAACGCCGTCCTCGCCTGGTGGCTCCAGCGCCCGGCGGTCCTCTCCTTCGACCACCACTACCGCGCCGTCCTCGCCCCAGCCCGGGGGGCCCGCGGATCGAGGTCTGCCCGACGGCACCACGGCGTTAGGACGGCCGCCGAGAAGCAGCTGTCCCTCCTCGCCGGGTGCCCTCTTGGAACGGGCTCTGGCCGCGATTCCGTGAACAATCTCCGGTCCGGCGGAGCGGTCCGACCGCCGCAGGTCCCCGCAGGCACGCAGAGCTATAAAGCTGCCGGACGTTGGTGACACATGGATCTCCGACTACGACGGAGTCCTGTCATGCCCCCTTCGCAGCAACAGCGGCAGGACCGCCAGGCCCAGCGGCGCCTGGCGGTCCTGAGACACGCCGAGGAGGTCACCGGGAACGTCTCGCAGACCTGCCGGTACTACGGGATCAGCCGCAACTGCTTCTACAGGTGGCAGCAGCGCTACCGTGAGGAGGGCATCGAGGGCCTGCGCGACCGCTCCAGCGCGCCGCACCACAGCCCGAATGCCACCGACGCCGACATCGTGAACAAGATCGTCTACCTGCGGCAGAACTACCACTTCGGCCCGATGAAGATCCAGATGTACCTCAAGCGGTACCACGACATCGACATCGCCTGCTCCGCCGTCTACCGCATCCTCAAACGGCTGGGCCTGAACCGGCTGCCTCGTCCCAGCGCTACAAGCGCCACGACCAGCGCCACACCCGCTACGAGAAGCAGCTGCCCGGCAACCGCGTCCAGATCGACGTCAAGTTCATCGAACTGATCGGCATCCCGGCCCCAACCGCGCCCCAGGGCCCGGTCCCGGTCACCGGCAAGCCCCCCAAGACCCGACGGGCCAAGTACTACCAGTTCACCGTGATCGACGACTGCACCCGGCTGCGTGTCCTGCGGATCTACCCGCGGTGCGACCAGAAGACAGCCGTCCAGTTCCTGGACCACGTCCTGGAGCGGCTGCCGTTCCGCGTCGAGGTCATCCAGACGGACAACGGCGCGGAGTTCCAGTCCGCCTTCCACTGGCACGTGCTCGACAAGGGCATCGCCCACACGTACATCAAGCCGGCCTCCCCGCACCTCGACGGCAAGGTCGAACGCTCACACCGCATCGACGCCGAGGAGTTCTACCGCATGCTCGCCGGTGTCGTCACCGACGACACCGGCGTCCTCAACGACAAACTCCGAGAATGGGAGGACTACTACAACTTCCATCGCCCACATGGCGCTCTCGGCGGCCAGACGCCCTACGAACGCCTCAAGCAGAAGACCGAGACCCACGTGTAACCGAGCTCCGGCAGATGCACACCTAGCGCTGACATGCTGAGCAGGTGCCGAAGAAGCGAAAGCGTGCCGAAACCCTCTCCGAGGTAGTGGCTGCCATGGGACCGCAGCCCGATGTCGAGTCCGCTGGTTCTTGCCTTCCCTCGCCCTTGATGGCCCGTGGCTTCACTGACGCTGACGGACGCCACTGGCGGCTTGCCCGAGGGCCGCTGGACCCCCGTCGGGCCAAGCGGCTGGCCGTCGGTGCCGACATGATGTCGATGGGCGACTACTACGAGGACCGGGCCGAGGGGTGGCTGCCTCGATTCCTCTCGGAAGCCGAACGCCCGGCGGCGTGGCTCAAAGCGCGGGCCAGGTTCGGCGCGGCCGATCTGCCGATTCACGAGGCGTACGAGTTCACCACCGAAGACGGCCTCGTTCTCCTCTACATCGAGACGTACTGCTGAACATGCCGAGCGCCACGGGCCGGCGGTCAGATTCACCTGTCAATCGGTCAAGATCGCCTGTCAGAGGACATCCGGCCTGGGCGCGGGCGGAATACCACACCGGGTCGGCAGGACCGGTGTGGCGCCTTCGTCGCGCGGCCGGCACGCCATCCTGCCTGTCGTCGGGGTGCCGGCCGCGGTGGGCCCGGCCCCGAGGGCGGCGGGAGTGCAGTCCGGGACGGCTGCCGTGCCGCCGCCGGCGCCCCGCGGCCCAAACTGGGACAGCGCCCGGGGCATGGCTGTCTCAGGCTGTTTTCTCAGGTGGAGACGTTTTGCGCCCGGTCTGGGACATGCCTGGGACGCCGCGTACTGCAGCTCTGTGTGGTGAAGTCGGCCCGGGGCGCGGTTCCGGTCTTTCGACCGGCCTGTTTCCCCGGAGCTGTTTCCCGAACCGGGCATGCGACTTGGCACCGCACCCGGCTCTCCACAAGCCCCGCGCGGGCGAGCACAGGCCGTGAACCCTGCGGGCAGGTGTTCAGGAAGCGTCGTCGAGGGGCTCCTTGGCGATGACGAGACCGCCAGAGGCGACCTCGCCTGTCGTCTCCACCAGCGGGGGGACGCTCTCGGCGGGAATCGGCTTGTCGGAGATGATGGTCTTGTCCTTGGTCGCCACGACGTGTTGGGCGGTGCCCAGGTCATCAAGGGTGACCTTCGCCAGGTCCGTGTCTTTCGCGATGACCTTCCCACCGGTGAGAACGGCGATCTCCTGCAGCAGCTTCTTCCGGCTATCCGCGGAGCCCGGAACGTTCACGGCGGCCACCTTCACGATGCCGCGCGCGTTGTTGACGACCAGGGTGGCAAGCGCTTCCGAGTCCACGGCCTCAGCGATGATCAGCAGGGGCTTGCCCGACTTGGCGACAGCTTCCAGGCATGGGACCAGGTCGCGGATGTTGCTGATCTTGCCCTCGACCAGCAAGACGCGGGAGTCCTCGAACTCGACCGTGTTCGTTTCGGTGTTGTTGATGAAGTACGGCGACGCGTAGCCAAAGTCGAACTCCACAGAAGGGTTCCTCTCAAAGAGCCGGCCCGGGCTGCGTCAGCGAGCTCCGCGATGCTGTCACAGCCACTGGGCCTGAGGTGCGCGAGCGACGGCTGTCGCCCGCATACAGATCCTTGTAGCGCCCCTTGAGCGTCCAGAAGTAGATCTTCAGCCGTCTCAAAGGCTTAGGAACTGCGAACACCGCCAGGGCGGCTGGTGACACCTACCGCGTTCCGGCACGGGCCGTTGTCGGCGCGCAGAGCTCGATCATGGGGATGTGAAGTGCTGTGATGCGTCGCGTAGGTGTCCGTGACGTGGGGCCGCTGGCAATGGGCGGGGAGTCGCCAGGTGCGCGAAGCCCTCCTCGGCCCTGTCCTCGGGTGGCTACGGCAGAGAGCCAAGTAGCTCTGTGTAGCCGATGTGAGGGAGTGCGGTCGCGGGCCTGCTGATGGTTAAGGTGAGTGCCACCCGCCAGTAGGGGTGCGCCAACAACGACCCAGCTTCAGAAACCCGCCGGTGGTGGATCCTTGACGACTTGTGCGCTGCGCCCTGCTTCGGCCTGCCCATCGGCGACATCGCGCACGCGGCCCTGCACCTACGAGATGACCTCGGTAACGGCTCCATTCGCCACGATGCCCGGGCCGTGCAGGAGAGAGAAGCGCAGGCCCTTCACCAGGACAATCTCGTGTTCCAGAGTGACAGTCAGGTCGGTACTCTCGCTGGGCGTTGCCCTGTCAATCCCGTCCGGCAGCTTGATGGATCCGTCGATGATCTTTTCGCGAATGAGGAACTTGGGTCGATAGCCCGCGGTGATGGAGACGTCGCGGCCGGCTTCGTCCGCGCTCAGCACGTAGACGTTGGCCTTGAAGGTGGTGCGTGCGGTGAAGCTGCCCGGCTTGGCCAGGACCTGGCCCGCTTCGATGTCCTTGGCGGCCACACCACGCAGCAGCACGGCCACGGCCTGCCCGTCCTGCTCTCCCTTTGCCGTACGGTTCACCTCGACCCCTGCGCATTTGACCACGAGGGACTTGCCATCGCCGATGATCTCGACGTCGTCCTCCGCCTTGACGCTGCCGAGTTCGATGCGGCCCCGTACAACGCTTCCGCCCCCCGAGGGAGAGTGGACGTCCACGATGGACATCAGGAACGGCTCGTCGACTGCTGCCTCTGCTGTCTCTTCTGACATAGGTGACTTCCCCTCGCGTGGGTGGTCTGTGCAGACTTCCAACGGAATGGACGGCAGCACCTGGCCGCAGGAGCTGCGGAACGCATGCTCACTCCCTCGCCTGTTCCGACGGTTCGTCAGATTACGCAACCTGCCCCACAGTAGTGCCTTGCGGTAGACCAGGCCGACCGGCACGACGACCGACAATCGTGCGTAGACACAGATAAGCGGCAACCGAATCCGAGACACTCGGCGGCAAACCCGCCTGAGCGACAACGGGCTGTGAGACCAGGCAAGCTGACTAGCCGTTGCTCTATCGAGCTTGGTGATTGTGAGTTCGATCCTGCCGACTCGGTCGGGTGATCTTCTGGTCGGCTGGGCATGAAAGTGGGGCCTCCCGCACAGCTCGCGGGTGTCGAATCCAGCCGAGCAACAGGAGGCCCCTGGTGCTGCAGTCTTCTGTGTCTGCGCCGTTGACGTCCAACTCGGCCGCCCTGTCGTGTGATTGCCTCGCACGCCGGTTCGGGAACGCCGGGGAACGGCCGCACAGGCGTCCGAGGTACCCCTCCGATACGAGCGACGCGGAGTGGGCGGTCGTGTGTGACGCGATGCCCGTGCCCGCCTGGCTGGAGGGGAAGGGCGGGCAGCTGGAGGGCTACTGCCACCGGCAGATGGTCGACGCGGTGCGCTACCTGGTCGCGGGCGGCATCGCCTGGAGGGCGGTGCCTGCGGACTTCCTCGCGTGGGACCGCGTCTACGCCTTCTTCCGACGCTGGTGGGACAAGGGCCTGGTCGCCGAGTTCCACGACCGGCTGCGCGATCGGGTCCGCCAGGCCGCGGGCCGCGATCCGGTGCCGACCGCCGGGATCATCGACTCCCAGTTGGTGAAGGGGGCCGCGTCAGTGCCGGCCGCGGGCCGGGGCTTCGACGCAGGGAAGAGGGTGAACGGCCGCAAGAGGCACATCGTGGTGGACACCCTCGGCCTGCTGCTGGTCGTGATGGCTACTGCGGCATCCGTCACCGACCGTGAGAGCGGCCGGACGCTGCTGGCACGGCTGCGCGAACGGCACTGGCCCATCACGCTGGTCTGGGCCGACGGCGGCACACCGGGCGCCTGGTCGACCTTGCCCGCGATGTCCTGCGGATCGCCCTGACCGTGGTCAAACGCGGCGACGACACCGCGGGCTTCGTGGTCACCGTGGCGATGCCGTTGTAGGTCTTGCCGTAGCGGCCCGGCCACTGACGTCCCACGTGGGAGGTGGCGGTGCCGGCCTTGCGGTCACCGGAGTCGTCGATGACCAGCATGCCCTGGTCGTGCGGGGTGGTGGTTGGGTCGGCCAGCAGCAGTTCGATGCGCCGGTCGTTGATTCTGTTTCCAGGTGGACTCGGACAGGAAGAACTGCAGCCGCTGTACGGCCGAGTTCTGGCCTCCGGCTACCGGTTCGGCATCAGCCCGGCAGGCCAGTGTCTTGTTCCGGTCCTGTGGTGCCAGCAGTCCGGTCAGGTACTCGCGGAAGCCGCGCCGTTGGGCGGATGAGGTCAACAGGTCATCGAACCGGGCTGCGTATTCCTCCAGCGGCCCCGGCGCGGGCGGACACGGACGCCGTGCCGTCATCGGAACCCCCTACAGCCTGCCAAAATCCCAACTACAGGCGTATCGCCGACCTGACCAACCGTCAACCCATCTTACTTTCCGGTCCAACAACCCACCGGTAAAGGGGCGTCTGGCCGAGCTCACCGACCTGACGCCGAGCGCCTGACCGACGCCCGCGCCGAGAACGGCGGGCAGCTGGGTCCCGACCGGAACGGCGAGGTCGTCGCCATCGACGAGCTGCGCGAACGCCCGGACGTCCCGGCCACCGAGCTGACAGTCACCAGCCGGCCAGACGGATACGAGGCCGAGGAATGGCGCCGCTACGCTTTCTGCCGTTCCCTGCCTGTCCGGGCTGGGCGGGGTTGGCCACGAGCCCGCGATCTTGCCGGGCCGCTGCGGGCGCCTCGCGGCTGGCCCTACGGGTAGGGTGAGCCGCTACCGCCGGTGATAGTGCTTTGGCCCTGGCCGGTAGGGCCACAACCGAAGCCGACCGCGCACCTGGGCGAACACGGGCGTTGGCCCTATCTGCAGGGCCAACGAAGACGGCCCGGGCGGTTGCCCGGGCCGTCGCAGATCTCGTCCGCTATGCACTGATGCCGAGGTTGGCGAGTTGGCCTTCGTAGTGCTGCCGCGGCCACTCGCTGAGCCGTTCAGGGTTGAGGGAGTCGATCTTGGGCACCGATGCCAGGCCGGCCCACATCTTCCCGCCGGTCAGCAGCGGGTGAATCTGGTAGACGCCCGGCTCCAGGAGCCAGGCCAGGCCCTTGTCCGCCAGTTTGCTGCTTCGTTGGACGGCGCTGGCGAGGGCGCCCAGGTGGGCGCTGTCAGCCGGTGATGGCGAAGGTCCAGCCGGGCATGCTTTCCCAGGCGAGCCAGTTGTTGTCCTTGTAGGTGGCGCGGGACATGGTGCCGTTGGTGCCGGTGGCGAAGAGTTCGAGGGTGTTGGTGTAGGCGTTGTAGGTGGCGGAGGGGGTGCCGGAGAACTTCCAGTCGCTGATGGTGCTCCAGTCGGCCCAGGTCTTGGTGTTGTTGTCCCAGTAGTTGTGGCCGAGTTCGCCGGTGTTGCGGACGGCGAAGAGTTCGACGGAGTTGGCGGCGGGGTTGTAGACGGCGGTGGGGGTGCCGTTGAACTGCCAGCCGCCCATGGTGGTGATGTCGGACCAGCGGGCGCCGTTGAGGCTGTAGCTGTGGGCCATCGTGTTGTTGGTGGTGGTGATGAAGACCTCGGCGCTGTTGTTGGCCGGGTTCACGACGGCGGTGGGGCTGCCGGTCACCGCCTGGCCGCCGATGGTGCCCCAGTCGCTCCAGGTCTTGGCCTTGTTGTCCCAGTAGAGGTGGCCGAGTTCGTTGCGGCTGCTGGTGGCGAAGAGTTCGACGGCGTCGGTGGCGGGGTTGTAGAGGGTGGTGGGGGTGCCGGTGAACTGCCAGCTGCCCAGGCCCCGGACGTCGTCCCAGCGGGCGCCGTTGGTGCTGTACGAGTGGGTCATGTAGCCGTTCGTGTCCAAGGTGAACACCTCGGCGGTCTGGCTTGAGGGGTTGAACACGGCGACCGGGTTGGCCTTGAGCTTGAGGGCGCTGGGAATGACGCTCCAGCCGGCCCACTTCCTGGTGCCCGGGTCCCAGTAGTTGTGGCCGAGTTCGCCGGTCTTGCCGATGGCGAACAGTTCGATGGCCTTGGTGGCGGGGTTGTAGATCGTGGCGGGGATACCCGTGAACTGCCAGTCCCCCAGGGCCTCCCAGCCGCTGTTCCAGCCCTTGCCCTCGGTGTTGGAGGCGTGGGCGAGGACGCCGTTGGTGCCCAGGGCGAAGATCTCGGCGGTCTTGGTGTCCGGGTTGTACACGGAGTTGACGACTGCGGAGGAGTAGTCGACCTTGGTGCCCCACGTGGAGACGGTCTGCTGGACCCAGCCGGCGAGGTCGTCGACGCGGCTGGAGGAGGCGCCGGTGCGGGTCTCGGTCTCGCCGAGGCAGCCGCCCTGCCAGGAGCGGGAGGCCACCGCGACGAGTTCGGCCTTGCCGTTCTTCTCCCGGATCGCGGGGGCGCCGGTGTCGCCCTTGCAGATCGCCGCGCCGCCGGTACCGGTGGTGCCGATGGCGGTTGCGGCGACGGTGTCGAGGGTGAAGGCGCCCGAGTGGAGCTTGTTCGGTATCCACTCGTCCTTGGTGCGGCCGTAGCCGGGCACGCGCAGGTTTTCACCGGTCGTGGGCGCGGTGGTCGCGACGGGCAGCGTCGCGACACCGGTGACAGGGGTGGCGAGGCGCGCCATGACGAGGTCGCGGTCCTGACGGGTCACGAGTTCGGCGACGTCGACCGTCTTGTCACCGACGGTCGCGGTGGTCTTCCACTTGGGGGCGCCCGCGGCCAGGGCCTGCGGCTGCGCGGGGTCGTCGGCGAAGCAGGACGCGGCGGTGATCACCCAGTACCGGTCGACCAGCGCGCCGGTGCAGGCACGCACGCTGTCGCCGATCGCCAGGCGGGCGGTGTAGGCGTACGTGCCGCCGGCGGCCGGGTCGCCGGGGACGGCGCCGGCCGGGGCAAAGGTGCTGAGGGTACCGGCGGTCGCGGCTGCGACCAGTACGCCGAGCTTCCGGGAACGGGACGGAGTCTTACGGGGCATGGGGTTGATCCTTCGGGTGAGTGCATGGGAGTCCGCAGGGCGGCCGACCTCGTGCCGACGACCCCGTGGGGGAACCCTGTGCGGGGTCGATTCAGCCGGTGGTGGCGGTGATGCTCTGGATGGCGCTGCTGGCAACGGGGTAGACGGTGGTTCAGCTGCCGTCGGCCTTCCTGTCGGCGGTCCAGATGTTGTTGGCGCTGCCGATGGCGAACAGGCGCGTGGTGTCGCCGATCGTCGCCGCCGCGACCAGCTGCGGGGTGATGCCGTCGACCGGGGTGGTGAGGCGGGACATGACGAGGTCGCGGCTTGGACGCGGAACCGGCTCGGCGATGTCGACGGTCTCGCCGGCGTCCGTGGTGAGGTCGGCGCGGCCGATGGTGGTGGTGTTCCACTTCGGCGCGCCCGCGGGGAGGGCCGGTGCCTGGGCGGGGTCGTCGGCGAAGCAAGAGGCGGCGGTGATCACCCCGCACCGGTCGACCAGCGCGCCGGTGCAGGCGCGGACGCTGTCGCCGATTGCCAGGCGGGTGGTGTAGGCGTAGGAGCCGTCTGCGGCGGGATCGCCGACCACGGCGCCGGCCGGAGGAGCGGAGAAGGTCAGCGTGCCGACGGCCACTGTCGCTATCAATACGCCCGCTCGCCACGCGCGGGACACGGTGGTGGCACGAGACATGAACGAGGTTCCCAACAGGTGAGAGGTGGATGAGGGACCGTCGACTTCACCGCGGACCGGAGAAGACCCGGGTCTATGGCGGCCCGCGCGTCACCAACGGGCAGCAGGTCACCATGACCGCGTCCTCCCGCGACAGCGTCTCCACCAGGACCTGGCTCGAGGACCACCCCCGCAAGCACGTCTTCATCCAGGTCGGGGCCTGCTGGCTCAAGCTCCAGGAAGGCTGGTGGCGCACATTCCGCAAGGCCGCACTCGCCGACAAGTCGTTCGCCGACCCCGACGAGATCGACAAGGCCACCCGCTTCGCAACCGCCCAGCTCAACGCGCGCGCCAAGCCCTGGATCTGGGGCAGAAAACCCCCACCAACCCGCCTACTCCGACGCCAATTTGTGTACCTCCTTAAGGAATCCAGCGCTAAGGGAGCTTGGTCCAGGGGCTCCAGGCGGTGGTTCCGGTGGTGTACCAGGCGTGGTACACCCGCTGGTCGTCACCGACCGCGACGGTCTCGATGGTGTTCTTGTCAGCGTGATAGAGGGTGCTGGGAGCGGTGGTGAACTTGCCGGGGGCCACGAGGGTCCATGTGCTCCAGGAGGTCGCGCCGGTGGTGTACCAGGCGTGCTGGATCTGTCGGTTGTCGTCGAGTGCGATGATCTCGATGGTGTTCTTGTCGGCCTGATACGCGGTGCTCAGCGCCGTGAAGGTGCCGGGGGCGACGAGCTGGAAGTTGCTCCAGGTCCAGGTGGCGTCGCTGTACCAGGAGTGGTAGATCTTGCGGTCCTCGCCGAGTGCGGCGACCTCGATGGTCTTCTTGTCGGCGTGGTAGACGCTGCTGAGCGCGGTGTACCGGCCGGGGGCGAGGAGCTGCCACGGGGTCCAGCCGGTGGTGCCGGTGGTGTAGTAGGACTGGTAGATCTGCCCGTCGTCGCCGATGGCGTAGATCTGGTTGGTGCGGCGGTCGCCGATGTAGTTGGCGTTCACCGCGGTGAACTTGCCGGGGGCCACGAGGGCCCACGTGCTCCAGGAGGTCGCGCCGGTGGTGTACCAGGCGTGGTAGACCTGCTGATCGTCTCCGAGGGCGATGACCTCGATGGTGTTCTTGTCGGCGTGGTAGACGGCCTGGAGCGGTCCGGTGACCTTGCCAGGCGCGAGGAGCTGCCAGTCGGCCCAGGTGCTCGAACCGGGGTTGTGCCAGGAGTGGTAGACCTGCCGGTCGGTGCCGACCGCGAAGACCTCGGTGGTGTTCTTGTCGGCGTGGTAGACGGCGGTGGGGCCGCTGACGAACTCGCGGGGGGCCAGCAACTGCCACGCACTCCAGCCCGCACTGCCGGTCTTGAAAGACGATCCATAGATCTGCCGGTCGGTCCCGAGCCGGAAGACCTCGGACGTCTGCGCGGCCGGTTCGTAGACCGTGGTTGTACGGTTCTCCGGTGTCAGCGAGCGAGTCTGCTGGATCCAGGCGCCTAGGTCGTCGACGCGGCTGGAGGAGGCGCCGGTGCGGGTTTCGGTCTCGCCGAGGCAGCCACCCTGCCAGGAGCGGGAGGCCACCGCGACGAGTTCGGCCTTGCCGTTCTTCTCCCGGATCGCGGGGGCGCCGGTGTCGCCCTTGCAGATCGCGGCGCCGCCGGTACCGGTGGTGCCGATGGCGGTTGCGGCGACGGTGTCGAGGGTGAAGGCGCCTGAGTGGAGCTTGTTCGGTATCCACTCGTCCTTGGTGCGGCCGTAGCCGGGTACGCGCAGGTTCTCGCCCGTCGTGGGCGCGGCGGTCGCGACGGGCAGCGTCGCGACGCCGATGACGGGGGTCGCGAGGCGCGCCATGACCAGGTCGCGGTCCTGACGGGTCACGAGTTCGGCCACGACAGCGGTCTCATCACCGATGGTCGCGGTGGTCTTCCACTTGGGGGCGCCTGCGACCAGGGCCTGCGGCTGCGTGGGGTCGTCGGCGAAGCAGGACGCGGCGGTGATCACCCAGTACCGGTCGACCAGCGCGCCGGTGCAGGCACGCACGTTGTCGCCGATCGCCAGGCGGGCGGTGTAGGCGTAGGAGCCGTTGGCGGCAAGGTCGCCAGGAACGGCACTGGCCGGGACGGGGAGGGTAGCGAGGGCGCCGGCGGTGACGGCGGTGGTGAGGAGTGTGGCCTTCCAGGAGGCACGCGCAGTGATGCCAGACAAGAGTTCAGTCCTTGGGGGGTACGGAGAAGAAGGCGGTGCGCGGGCTGGCTGCGGTTGCTCAGCCGGTGACGCGCAACTCGACGAGGGTTGCCTTCTTGCCTCCGGAGGGGATGTCGGCTTCGCCGACGGTCGTCACGTCGTCCTTGGCCACATCGATGGTCTTGGTCTTCCCGTCACTGGTGAGAGTGGCGCGCAGGTTGTGGTCGTCATTCCAGAGGCCGAAGGTGCCGGGCACCTCCAGCGCCAGGTAGCCGGTTCCACCGGAGACGTTGAAGCAGTACTCGGTGAAGCTGTTGTTCTTGCTTGCCTGAACCTTGATGCTCCATTGGCTGCCGCACTCGGCCAGCATGATGTGCCCGTCGCCAGAGATCAGCTTGAGGCCCTTGTCCTTGAGAACCCGGCCCGCCCCCGGGTAGGAGAAGTCCTCCACCGCTGGCGGGGGAGTGGTGCTCGGGGCCGGGGAAGTGGTTCCAGCGGCCGTGGCGAGGGCGGTGGCTCCGAGAGCCACTGCGGCAGTGCTGAAGCCGACGACCAGCGCAGCGCGTGTACGAGATATCACGGTTCCCTCTCTGATTGGTGCACGGAGGATCAGACGCCGTGCGTAAAGAGATATTAAATCATGTGTATAGAATCTGTCACCACGAGAAAACACCCCATCAGGCCCTGTTGATGCCCCGGGGTGGAGGGGGGGGGTCGCCTGAAAATGATCATGGCGTGAGGGTGTTTTTGATTGGATGGCACCTGCGTGATTGATCATGTAAAGCCGGATGGCGCCCTGTGGCGCCTTCGTGTTCGGCCTGCCGCGCCATCTGCCTTCTCCCGGCCTGCTCGGTGTGGCGGCCTGATCGGGTGGGGGAGTTTCAATTCCTGAGAGAGAGTCAGTTTATGAAGAATGAAGGCCGCTCTAAAAGTGTGGGGGAGATCTGGCCGCGTGGAATGCGTTCTGCGTGTGCGCGGCTGGTGCCGCTGACGTTGGCAGCGGGGATCATGGGGGCGAGTCCCGCAGCGGCGGCGACGCAGGACGGCGGGGAGGCCGAGAGCGCCGCTACGGTGACCGACCGGGGGCGTGCGGTCGAGTTCTGGAAGGAGGGGGGAACCTCCGTGAAGGCAGCGGCGGAGGCCGCCCTTACCGGAAGTGACGTGGACGTCAGGCGCTTCCTGGACAGCGGGAGGGAGTCGGCCGGAGCGCTGGACGACCGGCTTGAGGTGATGCGGATCCTCTCCATAGGCGGTGGCAACGTCCGGGAGACGGCGAAGAAGGCATTGGGAGGCTCCCCGCAGGAACTGCGCAGCTTCGTGAAGGACGGTTGGGAGAAGCCGCTGGAACTGGACCAGCGGATCAGGGCGGGCCAGATCGTCAGCACCGGCGGTCCAGCGGTCCGTGACGCGGGCAAGACCGCCCTCGCCGGGTCGATCGACGACGTGCGTGAGTTCCTGCGTGCCGGCCAGTATGCATCACGGGAGCTGGACGAGCGGGTTCGGGCCATGCAGATCCTCAGTACGGCGGGTCCGGCGACCAGGCAAGCGGCCAAGCTTGCCGTCAGCGGCTCTCCCGATGACATCCGTGAGTTCCTTGAGGTGGGCCAGCATGTGGCTCGCGCCAGAGATCAGGAACGGTCGACGGTCGAGCAGTTGGCACAACAGGCGAAAGAAGCGGGAGACCAGGCCAAGCGGGAGAAGGACGCAGCCAAGGAGGCCTCCGACCGCGCGGTTGACGCTTCTCAGCTGGCCAAGGAGGTGGCGCAGACGGCCGCGCAGGAAACAGAGGCGGCCCGTACGGACGCCGGGCGTGCGGCAGGTGCGGCTGGGCTCGCGGCGGAGGCCGCCGGCGGCGCCACGCGGGCCGCGCAGCAAGCCATAGGTGCCGCCCGCGCGGCGAGTGCTTCGGCCCGGGTCGCGGCGAACGCTGCTTCGCAGGCGGCGGCGGCGGCCTCTGGAGCGGCGCAGGCTGCAACACGGGCCCGTGGCGCAGCGGCGGGCGCGGCCAGGGACGCTTCCAACGCCTCCGCTGCGCGTAAGGCGGCGGAAGACGCCCGCAATGCCGCTGCAGGGGCAGACGAGGCTGCGAAGGCGGCGGAATCGGCTGGAACGGCCGCCGAGCAAGCCGGGCGCGCGGCGCAGGCCGCGGCCAGCGCTGGTGCCAATGCCAACGCCGCGGCCGATTCCGCCTCTCGGGCCGGCAGCCTTGCGCAGTCCGCCGGGGCGAGTTCGGCGAAGGCCAACGCGGCAGCGGAGCAGGCCAGGCGCCAAGCAGGTGAGGCGATCCGCGCGGCTAACGCGGCATCCGCTCTCGCAGGCGAGTCGGCGCGCGCGGCGAACGAGGCCCGTGCGCTGGCTGTATCCGCCGCAGAACACGCCAGGAAGGCCGCCGATGCGGCAGAGAGCGCCGCGAAGAACGCGGGCGACGCCTCGACGGCGGCGGCCCAGTCCAAGGTGCACGCCGCTGCCGCGAAGGAGGCAGCCGACACCGCCAGCGCCGCAGTGGACAAGGCGGGGGCAACTCGGGATCTGGCGCGCAGGACGGAGGAGGAGGAACGCAAGACCCGTGCGACGATGGCGATAGAACAGGCCAGGGAGTTCAAGAGCGCGGAGGACGAGAGCAAGGCCGAGCAGGAGCGTGTAACGCGGGAGGCGAAGGACGAAGAGGCCCAGGTGGCCAAACTGGCCGCAGACGCCTCGGCCCCCGGTGCAGATCCGCAGCAGACCGTGTTGACGGGGCGCAAGGTGGCCCTGTCCGCGTTGAAGACACAGGGGCCGTGGAGCCAGACGGCCGCCGAGGCCGCCCTGGGCGGCTCCGACCAGGCGGTACGCGAGTACGTGGTGAACGGACGGCAGAAGGCCGTTGAGCAGGACCAGTATGCCCGAGTCGACTACGTCGCATCCGACGGTCTTTCCGGCGCGGTCCGCGAGGCTGCGCAGAAGGCCCTCAGCGGTGACGTCAACACCATTTCGGACTTCCTGCGCACAGGGCAGTACCAGGCGGCACTGGGCGAGTACACGCTCAGGACGCTCCAGGTGAAGAGCGTGGGTGGCCCGGCTGTGCAGGAGGCCTCCAAGGCGGCGTTGCAGGACGGTTCCCCCGACAAGCTCCGCGAGTTCCTGAGCACGGGCCAGTACAGCGCACGCGAGCTCGACGAGCGCGTGCGAGCCGCCCAGCTGACCAGCAGTGGGGGGCCGGAGGTGAAGCAGGGGGCCAAGGCCGCTCTTGAGGGGCCGGCCGTACTGCTGCACGAGTTCATCGGCTCTGGCCAGTACATGGCGGAACGTAAGGACAAGCTTGCCGCGACTCACGCGGCCCAGGTGGACCGCTTGATCGCAGGGGCGGCCGGCATCGCGGCCACCGCGCAGCAGGACGCCGCCACCGCTCTCGAAGCCGCTGCCCGGGCCGAGGACGCCTCGGCGAACGCCGACCTGTACGCCGCTCAGGCCAAGGCCTCCGCGCAGAAGGCGGGCGAATACACGAAGCAGGCTCAGGGGGCGGCCAAGAGCGCCGAAGACTCTGCGGGCCAGGCCGTTCGCGCCGCTAAGACCGCTGCTACGGCGGTGACTGCCGCTCGCCGGGACGCCGACAAGGCGTCCTACTCCGCGTCGCAGGCTCGGGTCTCGACCGCGTACGCCAAGGCCTCGGCGTCCTCTGCCTATGCTGCGGCGGGCAGGGCGCGGGGCTCGGCCGAGGCCGCAGGTAAGGACTCGGCGGCTGCGGCTGTGGCTCAGAGGGAGGCTTTCGCCATCCACATCGCCAAACAGCGCGCCGAGGACCTCCTGCGTCTCGCGGAGGACGAGAAGCGCAGGGGTCAGGAGGCGCAGGTCGACGAGGAAGCCCGGATGCAGCTCCAGTGGATGCGGGAGGTGCTGGCACGGGCACAGGTGGAACCGGCGGGAAAGGGTTCCAAGCCGGGTGCGCTGAAGCTGGGCTTCCAGTGGCTTTTCGGGACGGGCGACAAGACGGTCAACTACACGGCTGGAGACGAGTTCACCGAGCAGCTCCGTAAGGACCACTCCATGGATGTCGTCCGCCAGGAAATCCTTAAATCGATCAAGGAAGGAAACCAGAGCGGTAAGGGCGGCTACTCGGTTCTGGGCAAGGAGGGCGTCGGCCGACTCCTGAGCGATGCGGCCTCATTGCAGACGTTTGGGCTCACCGCCTGGATCGACAAGACCATGACCGACGGGAAGTATGGCAGCTCGACGTCCATTTTCGTGGGATCATATAATTATGATTTCAAGATCCTTTCCAGGGATGATCAAGGAGGAGGGGTGGAGGTGGAGATCCACGTGAAGAACGACACGACGTTCAACTCGCTCGTACACCCGCCGTTCCTGCGTGATGCGTGGGACTCGTGGGTCGGTGGGCCGATCAACTCGTTTGCGGACTGGGTTGGCGGTCCCATGTCGACGAAGACGCAGAACGCGACCTGGTCCGAGACACTGAGTGCTCGATGAAAAGAAAAGCAATCGCCCTGATTTCTGTGCCGTGCGCCATCGTGGCCCTGGTCGTCTGGATCCTCACGACCGCCGCCCCGTCCGGCGGTTCGGCGAAGGAGAGCGATCTCGTCGGCATCTGGCACGGCCGCCAGGGGGCGGAGCTGACGTTGCGTGCGGATGGCACGCTGGCGACGGCGAACTTCCCCACCTCCTTCGCGTCCGACGACGAGACCCCCGTCGAGTTCTTCACCGGGAACGGGACATGGACGCTGGAGAAGAAGGACAGCGGGGAGGACCAGGACATCAAGCTCAGTCTGGGCGAGACGGCTGGTTCCAAGCAGGGTGCCTGGCTGCGTGTCGCGGGTAAGAACGCCGGAGGCGGGATCTACGTCCCGATCTCCGTCGATCGCCCCAAGAAGTTCGTCTTCAGCAAGCCTTCATAGGGTTGGTCCTCAAACGACCCGGCGAGCCGACGGCGGTGTCGGCGAAAGTGACTGATCGACTGCGGTAGGTGACGTCGGTCTCCGAGACTGGTTTCGGAGACCGACGTTTGCTGTTGCGGGGGTTCGCGGTACCGGGCGAGGGCGACCAGGCCGCGGTCGAACACACTCACCTTCCCGCCGCCAGTCTTCGTCGCCGCCGCGCCCTTCGCTGGGCCTGCCCCGGTTCCGGCCGGGGCCGCCAGCGGCTCCACCCCGAGTGCGGCCAGCCGCCTCTGTTGCTTGTCCATGAGCCTGTGCCACACGATGTGCTGAGGCTGCCGCTCCAGCCACCGCCCCACGTCCAGCCCATGCAGGGTCACCCCGAGCAGCAGGTCAGTCGGCTGCGTCCCGAAACCACCGCGGCCCCTGCCGGGCACGTCGCTCGACGGAAGCCGCGGTGCGGCTACTCGGTTGGCTGGGGTGTCGGGTCGGCCGGTGGCCCCGGGTCGTCGAAGCGATCCTCACCTGCGGGGATGAGTCGCGCACGCTCACGGCAGCGCGCCGGGGTCCGGCGTGGCGCCGGACCCCGTGGAACAGCGGCGCACGGTTCCGGGGCGGATCGGCACCTGCACGCGGGACGCGGGGAGCGGAGCAGGAGACGTGGAGGCGTAGCGGACACGCCCGACAGGACGCTTCCGTCCGCCTGCCGGGGCCCTCCGGGTCCTGACGGTCCGTTCCTGGTCGAATCCGGCTCGAATGCCCGCTATCGAAGTGCCCCGGGGCGCAGGCTGCTTCTGTGACCGCGTCAGCACGGACGCGCCGCGACCGGAAGGACGAACACGACGAGCAAGCGCGGCCGCACCGCTGCTCTGCCGGGCGCCGTCGCGGTGGCCGCCGGGACCACCCTGGCCGAGCTGCCGGACGTGCCGGTGCTGCTGCTCGGCGGCGACCGGGACCTGGCCATGCCGTACGAAATGCTTTACCAGAAGGCCGAGTTGGCGCACGACCCGCAGATCTTGATCGTGCCCGGGGTGGCGCACTCGGTGCGGAACCGGGTGGCGAACCCGGCCGGACGGCAGGCGGTGTACGACCTCCTGCTGAAGTAGCGGGAGCCGTCGGCGGGCCGTTCCGCACGGGAGACGGAACGGCCTGCCGCCTCGCCGGGGACCTCAAGAACGAGTGGCCACTTGACTTTCCGGCAATGTCTCAGCTGGTGGCCGTCGGAGCGGGCGAAGCCGCGCCGGTGGGCGAGGCCTGGCATGGCAGGGTGACGATGACGCCGATGCCCTGGCCGGGCTTCGCCCTGCCCGCCGCAACGGTGTAATGGTCGGGTTTGCGGGGGCCGGGGCGGACTCGGTGGCCGAACCGGACTCGGCAAAGGTGATCTTGAAGCCCTCGCCCGCGAGCTCCTCCCGCAGTGCCGGGAGCACCTCGGGGCGCTGGTCGTCCGTGGCTTCGAACCGGGTCGCTGCGCTGGGCTGGTACGGCTCGCTCTGGTTGGCGATACCCGTGCCCTGCCCCGGGCGTCTGTGGTAGGCGACGAGCGTGGTCCACAGGTCCGCGTACGGGCCGTCAGTTCGTGTACGTGGTCTTGGACCTGTTCCGCCGGGGTGTGGTCTGCGGTGACGAGCCGGCCTTCTGGCAGCGGGATTCATGGCGGGCCTTGCCTGCTCAGAGCGCGGGCACCGCCCGTACCGGCGTCAGTCTGCCGCTGCCGGCTCGGTGTCGTCCGGCTGGCGGGAGGGCGGTTACCGGCATCAGGGGTTGAGTGATGGTGTCTGTCGGTTCGTCGGGCCGATCCCGCCCGGAGTCGGGGAGTGCCGGGACGGCGCG
>NZ_JBHXML010000087.1:0-39248 GCF_042720345.1 Kitasatospora sp. NPDC058478
TGACTTTTGGCACGCTGTTGAGTTCTCAAGGAACGGACACTTCCTTCGGACCGCCTTCCAGCGGGCCCTCCGGGCGCTTCGTTCTTTCGTGTTTCAAGCTTATCAGATGTTTTCCGCTCCGTTTTCCGGAGTTTCATTTACCTGAGTGGCTTTCGCCTTTCGGCGCTCCCGAACTCTATCAGAGTTTCTCGGGCCGTTTTCCGCGGTCATTCTCGAATTCGCATTCGAGAAACTTCCTGCGGGGCCGTCCCGTGGGGCAACCCGGAGAACATTACGCACCGGGCTGCCCCACGTCAAACCAGCCGCCGGAGGCTCAGACCTCGACGACGACCGGCAGGATCATCGGCCGGCGGCGGTAGTTGTCCGCCACCCACTTGCCGACGGTCCGGCGGACCAGCTGCTGGACCTGGCGGGGATCCAGCACGCCGTCGCTCGCCGAGCGGTCCAGGGCCTCCTGGAGCTTGGCGGCGACCGGCACGAACGCGTTGTCGTCGATGCCGGAGCCGCGGGCCTGGAAGGTCGGGCCGCCCACGATCTTGCCGTTGGTCGAGTCGACCGCGACGAAGACCGAGATGAAGCCCTCCTCGCCGAGGATCCTGCGGTCCTTGAGCGAGGCCTCGGTGATGTCGCCGACCGAGGCGCCGTCCACGTAGACGTACCCGGCCTGCACCTTGCCGACGATCCGGGCGACGCCCTTCTCCAGGTCGACGCAGACGCCGTCCTCGGCGATGACCACGCGGTTGCGCGGAATGCCGGTGGCGATGCCCAGGTCGGCGGCGGCCCGCAGGTGGCGCCACTCGCCGTGGACCGGCATCAGGTTGCGCGGCTTGCAGATGTTGAAGAAGTACAGCAGCTCGCCGGCCGAGGCGTGGCCGGAGACGTGCACCTTGGCGTTGCCCTTGTGCACGACCTTGGCGCCCCAGCGGGTGAGGCCGTTGATCACCCGGTAGACGGCGTTCTCGTTGCCCGGGATGAGCGACGAGGCCAGGACGACGGTGTCGCCCTCGACGATGCGGATCTGGTGGTCGCGGTTGGCCATCCGGGACAGCGCCGCCATCGGCTCGCCCTGGGAGCCGGTGCAGATCAGCACGACGTCCTTGTCCGGCAGGTCGTCGAGCTGCTTGACGTCGACGACCATGTTGCCGGGGACCTTCAGGTAGCCGAGGTCGCGGGCGATGCCCATGTTGCGGACCATCGAGCGGCCGACGAAGGCGACCTTGCGCTTGTACTCGTGCGCGGCGTCCAGCACCTGCTGGATGCGGTGCACGTGGCTGGCGAAGGAGGCGACGATGATGCGCTTGTCGGCGTTCGCGAAGACGTTCCGCAGCGCGGCCGAGATGTCCCGCTCGGGCGGGATGAAGCCGGGGACCTCGGCGTTGGTGGAGTCCACCAGCAGCAGGTCCATGCCCTCTTCGGCCAGCTTGGCGAAGGTCGGCAGGTCGGTCAGGCGGCCGTCGAGCGGCAGCTGGTCCATCTTGAAGTCGCCGGTGGCCACGACCATGCCCGCGGGGGTGCGGACGGCGACCGCCAGGGCGTCCGGGATGGAGTGGTTGACCGCGATGAACTCGCAGTCGAAGGGGCCGATGCGCTCGCGCTCGCCCTCCTTGACCTCCAGCACGTACGGCCGGATGCGGTGCTCGGCGAGCTTGGCCTCGATCAGGGCGAGGGTCAGCTTGGAGCCGATCAGCGGGATGTCCGGGTTCTCCCGCAGGAGGAACGGGACAGCGCCGATGTGGTCCTCGTGCCCGTGGGTGAGGACGATGCCGTCGATCTTGTCGAGGCGGTCCCGGATGTAGGTGAAGTCCGGGAGGATCAGGTCCACGCCGGGCTGCTCGTCCTCGGGGAAGAGGACGCCGCAGTCGACGATCAGGATGCGGCCCCCGTATTCGAAGACCGTCATGTTGCGGCCGATCTCGCCGAGACCGCCGAGCGGGGTGATGCGGAGGGCGCCCTCCTTCAGGGCCGGGGGTGCGCCGAGTTCGGGGTGCGGGTGGCTCAAAAGACTCTCCTCACGACGCACGCCATATGCCCGGGGTCCTCCCCCTGAAGACATATGGCGTGCGTACTCAGTGTCGTTTTTCCTACTGGGTCGGTGCTCTCGCGCCGTCGGTCCGGTCCAGCGGCGGGCCCGTGAGGGTCCGGCGAGCCGGGGCGCGCACGTCTTCGTCTGTTACAGGTGTACCCCGCCGGCGGCGAGATCCTTCGTCAATCGTGCGATCTCCTCGGGAGTCGCGCCGACCAGCGGCAGCCGCAGCGGGCCGGCCGGCAGTCCCTGGAGCTCCAGCGCGGCCTTGGCGAGGATGACGCCCTGCGTGCGGAACATACCGCTGAACACCGGGAGCAGGCCCTGGTGGATCGCCGTGGCCTTGGCCACATCGCCGGCCAGGTACGCCTCGATCATCGCACGCAGTTCGCCGGCCACGACGTGTCCGACGACGCTGACCACTCCGGCGGCTCCGACCGACAGCAGCGGCAGGTTGAGGATGTCGTCGCCGGAGTACCAGGCGAGGTCGGAGCGGGCGATGGCCCAGGCGGCGGCGCCGAGGTCGCCCTTGGCGTCCTTGTTGGCGACGATCCGCGGGTGCTCGCCGAGACGGACCAGCGTCTCGTGGCTCAGCGCGACGCCGCTGCGGCCCGGGATGTCGTAGAGCATGACCGGCAGCCCGGTGGTGTCCGCGATGTGCACGGTGTGCCGGTACAGGCCCTCCTGCGGGGGCTTGCTGTAGTACGGCGTGACGACCAGCAGGCCGTGGGCTCCGGCGGCCTCCGCCTGTCGCGCCAGCTCGGCACTGTGGTGGGTGTCGTTGGTGCCGACGCCGGCCACCACGTGGGCGCGATCCCCGACCGCCTCCACCACGGCGCGGACGAGCTGGGCCTTCTCGGCGTCGCTGGTGGTCGGGGACTCACCGGTGGTGCCGTTGACGACGAGGCCGTCGTTGCCGGAGTCCACGAGGTGTGTGGCGAGGCGCTGGGCGCCGTCGAGGTCGAGTCCGCCGTCGGCGGTGAACGGGGTGACCATCGCGGTCAGGACCCGGCCGAACGGCGTCTGGGGGGTGGAGGTCGGAGCCATGCGTCCAAAGCTACTCGTAGGCGGTGGGGCGGTAACCACACCGGTCCAGTGTTCGGACAGGGGCATACCGTGCGAAGCGGCGGAAACAGGCGGTGACATGGGATTCCGGTGCTGCCCGCTCGGGGGTTCGGGCAGCACCGGAATCCGTGTTCATGAATGTAGGGAGCGGCTAGAAAAGCCGCAATCCAGACATGCGAGACACTCCGCCCATATGCCTATCGTCCCAGGTCAGGGAGCGACCCGGCCGTGCTTCTCGAAGGCCGCATGGGTGAGCGGCATGAGCCGCGCCCACTCCTGCTCCATCTGCTCGGCGACCATCTCGATCTCGCGCTGCGGGAAGGACGGCACCGCCGAGTGCTCCCGCTTGGTCCGCAGCGACAGGAAGTGCATCAGCGAACGGGAGTTGCAGGTCGCGTACATCGAGGAGAACAGGCCGACCGGCAGCACCGCGCGGGCCACCTCGCGGGCCACGCCGGCCGCCAGCATCTCCTGGTAGCGCGCGTAGGACTCGCGGTACGCGGCCTCCATCGCCTCGGTGGTGGTCCTGTGCTGCTCGGGGGTGCCGTCGACGAACTCGTAGCGGCCCGGGCGGCCCTGCTGGACGAGCTTGCGCTCCTCCGCCGGGACGTAGAAGACCGGCTGCAGCTCGCGGTAGCGGCCGGACTCCTCGTTGTAGGACCAGCCGCTGCGGTGCCGGTGGAACTCCCGGAACACGAAGATCGGCGCGCTGATGAAGAAGGTCATCGAGTTGTGCTCGAAGGGGGTGCCGTGCCGGTCCCGCATCAGGAAGTTGATCAGGCCCTTGGACTTCTCCGGGTCCTGCTGGACCGCCTCCAGGGACTGCTCCCCCGCGGTCGAGACGCGGGCCGCCCAGATGACGTCCGAGTCGGCGGCCGCGCTGCGGACCAGCTCGACCGTGACGTCGCTACGGAAGCTGGGGGCCGTCGGTTCGTCGCTCACGCGTTGCTCCTTGCGGGTTCGGTGCTGTGCAGCTTGATGGCGTGCTGCATGGTCTTGCGGGCGCGCGGGGTGTCGCCGGCGTCGGCGTACGCCACCGCGAGGCGGAACCAGACCCGCCAGTCGGCCGGCGCGGCCTCCGCCTCGGCCTGGCGGCGGGCGAACACCGCATCGGCCGAGGCCCGGTCGATCCGCCCGCCGGTGGTGCGCTGGAGCTCGTCCACCGGCAGGCCGCCCTCGGCCTCCAGCTCCCGGGCGAGCTGCTCGCTGGCCCGGCCGAACCGGACGGTCTGGCGCAGGAACCAGACGCCGATCACCGGGATGACGAAGGCGCACAGGCCGATGCCGATGCCGAGCGGCTTGCCGGTGGCGACCAGCTGGACACCCTCCCCGACACAGAGGAGGGCGACCAGCAGCAGCACGCCGGACAGGACGAAGAATCCGGTACGGGACGTCATGCCGGGCTCACAGGTCCAGGAAGTGTTCGAGGCCCAGGGTGAGCCCCGGCGTCTCCACGACCTTGCGCACACCGAGCAGGATGCCCGGCATGAAGCTGCTGTGGTGCAGCGAGTCGTGCCGGATGGTGAGCGTCTCACCGGTGTCGCCGAACATCACCTGCTGGTGGGCGAGCAGCCCGCGCAGCCGGACGGCGTGCACCGGCACCCCGTCCACGTCGGCGCCGCGCGCGCCGGGCAGGCTGTGGGTGGTCGGGTCCTGCTGCGGCGGGCGGCCGGCCTCGGCGCGGGCGGCCGCGATCAGCTGCGCGGTGCGGGTGGCGGTGCCGCTGGGGGCGTCGGCCTTGCGGTCGTGGTGCAGCTCGACCACCTCGACCGACTCGAAGTACTTCGCCGCGGTCTGGGCGAACTTCATGCCGAGCACCGCGCCGATGGAGAAGTTCGGCGCGATCAGCAGGCCCAGCTCGGGGGCCTGGTCGAGCCAGCCGCGGACGGTGGCCAGCCGCTCGTCCGTCCAGCCGGTGGTCCCGGTGACCACGTGGATGCCGTG
Source organism: Kitasatospora sp. NPDC058478 (assembly GCF_042720345.1). Taxonomy (NCBI): domain Bacteria; kingdom Bacillati; phylum Actinomycetota; class Actinomycetes; order Kitasatosporales; family Streptomycetaceae; genus Kitasatospora; species Kitasatospora sp. NPDC058478. Next base: position 5,033 of record NZ_JBHXML010000087.1, read on the forward strand.
GTGCAGGCAGTAGTCGAGGTTGCCCATCACCGAGTCCGGGTGGGTGAGTTCGACGGCGACCTGGACGCCGGCCTCGGTCAGCTCCGCCGGCTCGGACCCGCGGCCCAGGGTGGCCACCAGTTCGAGGTCCGGCGCGGCCTCGACGGCCTTGACCGCCTCGGAGCCGATCCGGCCGTTGGCACCGATCACGGCGACACGCAGCGTCATAGCGAAATGTCCTCTCACACCAGCAGATCGGCGAGCTTGGCGGCCCGCTTGTCGTTGACCGGTCCGATCAGCGCCAGCGACGGCCGGTACGCGCCCAGCACATCACGGGCCACCGCGTGGACGTCGTCCAGGGTCACGGCCGCGATCCGCGCCAGCATCTCGTCCACCGACAGGTGGTGTCCGTAGCTCAGCTCGGCCTTGCCGATCCGGTTCATCAGCGAGCCGGTGTCCTCCATGCCCAGCACGGTGGAGCCGGAGATCTGGCCGATCGCGCGCCGCAGCTCCTCCTCGGTGATGCCCTCGGCGACCACCTTGGCCAGCTCCGCGCGGCAGATCCGCAGCACCTCCTCGACCCGCTTGGGCTGGCAGCCCGCGTAGATGCCGAACAGGCCGCTGTCCGCGTAGGACGAGGAGTACGAGTACACCGAGTACGCCAGGCCGCGCTTCTCCCGGACCTCCTGGAACAGCCGGGAGCTCATCCCGCCGCCGAGGGCCGCGTTGAGCACGCCCATCGCCCAGCGGCGCTCGTCGTGCCGCGGCACCCCGGGCACGCCCAGCACCAGGTGGGCCTGCTCGGTGGAGCGGTTGAGCACCTCGACCCGGCCGGCCGTGCGCAGCGCCTTGACACCGCGGCGGGCCTCGGCGGGGGCCGCGTCGGAGCGGGCCAGCACCGCCGCGAAGGCCTGCTCGACCTGCTTGACCACCGTGTGGTGGTCGAGGTTGCCGGCGGCCGAGACGAGCAGGTTCTCGGGCCGGTAGCGGCGGCGGTAGAAGCCGGCGATCTGCTCCCGGGTGAGCACCTTGATGGTCTCCTGGGTGCCCAGGATGGGGCGGCCGAGCGGGCCGCTGCCGAAGATCACCTTGGCGAACAGGTCGTGCACCACGTCGCCCGGGTCGTCCTCGGCCATCGCCATCTCCTCGAGGATGACGCCGCGCTCGGCGTCGACGTCCTCGGAGCGGATCAGCGAGCCGGTGACCATGTCGCAGACCACGTCGATGGCCAGCGGCAGGTCGGTGTCCAGGACCCGGGCGTAGTAGCAGGTGTTCTCCTTCGCGGTGAAGGCGTTCATCTCACCGCCGACCGCGTCCAGGGCAGCCGAGATGTCCAGCGCGCTGCGCCGCGCGGTGCCCTTGAAGAGCAGGTGCTCCAGGTAGTGGGTGGCGCCGTTGAGCTGCGGGGTCTCGTCCCGCGAGCCGACGCCGACCCAGATGCCGAAGGTGGCGGAGCGCACCGTCGGCAGGGTCTCGGTGACGACCCGAAGGCCGCCGGGGAGGACGGTGCGGCGCACCGTGCCGGCGCCGTCCGCGCCCTTGAGCAGGGTCCGGGTGGAGCCGGGGCGCTGCTTCGCCGCCGGGGCCTGAGCCACGGGGGGTACCTCCAGAGGAAACACGCGTGGGAACGCTTGGACGAACGCGGGGGCAACAGGGTGCGGCCCGCACGCCGGGAGGCGTACGGGCCGCAAGGATCAGCTAGCGGCGCTTCACTCGGAAGCGGTCTCGCCGGCTTCCTCGCCCTCGACGACGGGGATGAGGGAGAGCTTGCCGCGCGGGTCGATCTCGGCGATCTCGACCTGCACCTTGGCGCCGACACCGAGGACGTCCTCGACGTTCTCGACGCGCTTGCCGCCGGCCAGCTTGCGGATCTGCGAGATGTGCAGCAGGCCGTCCTTGCCCGGCATGAGCGAGACGAACGCGCCGAACGTCGTGGTCTTCACCACGGTGCCCAGGTAGCGCTCGCCGACCTCCGGCATGGTCGGGTTGGCGATCTGGTTGATCGTGGTGCGGGCGGCCTCGGCGGCCGGTCCGTCGGCGGCACCGATGTAGATGGTGCCGTCGTCCTCGATCGTGATCTCGGCGCCGGTGTCCTCCTGGATCTGGTTGATCATCTTGCCCTTGGGGCCGATGACCTCACCGATCTTGTCCACCGGGATCTTGATGGTGATGATCCGCGGGGCGTTCGGGGACATCTCGTCCGGCGTGTCGATGGCCTCGTTCATCACGTCGAGGATGTGCAGACGCGCGTCCTTGGCCTGCTTCAGCGCGGCGGCCAGCACCGACGCCGGGATGCCGTTGAGCTTGGTGTCCAGCTGCAGGGCGGTGATGAAGTTGCGGGTACCGGCGACCTTGAAGTCCATGTCGCCGTACGCGTCCTCGGCACCGAGGATGTCGGTCAGCGCGACGTAGTGGGTCTCACCGTCGATCTCCTGGGAGATCAGGCCCATGGCGATACCGGCGACGGCGGCCTTCAGCGGCACACCGGCGTTCAGCAGCGACATGGTGGAGGCGCAGACCGAGCCCATCGAGGTGGAGCCGTTGGAGCTCAGCGCCTCGGAGACCTGGCGGATGGCGTACGGGAAGTCCTCACGCGAGGGCAGCACGGGGATGATCGCCCGCTCCGCCAGCGCGCCGTGGCCGATCTCGCGGCGCTTGGGCGCACCCACGCGGCCGGTCTCGCCGACCGAGTACGGCGGGAAGTTGTAGTTGTGCATGTAGCGGCGACGCGTCTCCGGGGAGAGCGTGTCCAGCTGCTGCTCCATGCGCAGCATGTTGAGGGTGGTGACGCCCAGGATCTGGGTCTCGCCACGCTCGAACAGGGCCGAGCCGTGCACGCGCGGGATGGCCTCGACCTCGGCGGCCAGCGTGCGGATGTCGGTGACACCGCGGCCGTCGATGCGGACCTTGTCCTTGATGACGCGCTCGCGGACGACCTTCTTGGTCAGCGCGTTGTAGGCGGCGCTGATCTCCTTCTCGCGACCCTCGAACTCGGGGAGCAGCTTCTCGGCGGCCAGCGCCTTGACGCGGTCCAGCTCGTTGTTGCGCTCCTGCTTGCCCGGGATGGTGAGGGCCTGGGCGAGCTCGTCCTTGACGGCGGCGGTCAGCGCGGCGAGGACGTCGTCCTGGTAGTCCAGGAAGACCGGGAACACGCCGGTCGGCTTGGCGGCCTGGGCGGCGAGCTGCGACTGGGCGGCGCACAGCACCTTGATGAACGGCTTGGCGGCGTCCAGACCGGCGGCGACGACGTCCTCGGTCGGCGCCTCGGCGCCGCCCTCGACCAGCTTGATGGTCTTGTCGGTGGCCTCGGCCTCGACCATCATGATCGCGACGTCGCCGTCCGGCAGGACGCGACCGGCGACGACCATGTCGAAGACGGCCGACTCCAGCTCGCTGTGGGTCGGGAAGGCCACCCACTGGCCGTTGATCAGCGCGACGCGGACGCCGCCGATCGGGCCGGAGAACGGCAGGCCCGCCAGCTGGGTGGACGCGGAGGCGGCGTTGATGGCCACCACGTCGTACAGGTGGTCGGGGTTGAGCGCCATGACGGTGCAGACGACCTGGACCTCGTTGCGCAGGCCCTTGACGAAGGACGGGCGCAGCGGGCGGTCGATCAGGCGGCAGGTGAGGATCGCGTCCTCGGAGGGCCGGCCCTCACGACGGAAGAACGAGCCGGGGATGCGGCCCGCGGCGTACATGCGCTCCTCGACGTCCACGGTCAGCGGGAAGAAGTCGAAGTGCTCCTTCGGCTGCTTGGACGCGCTGGTGGCCGACAGCACCATGGTGTCGTCGTCCAGGTAGGCCACGGCGGAGCCGGCGGCCTGACGGGCCAGACGGCCGGTCTCGAAGCGGATGGTACGGGTGCCGAAGGAACCGTTGTCGATCACGGCCTCGGCGTAGAACACGTTCTCTTCCACCTGGAAGATCTCCTCTTTCGTACGTCTCCGGGAGAGCGTCCCCGCGCTGCCTGCCGGCTGGCCCTGGCCCTCCTGGCAAGGAGGACGGCAGTCGGGCCGGTCTTCGATCGAAGCCTCCGGGGTGCTCCGCTCGGTCTGCGGGGCTTCCGGGGGCCACTACCGAGGACCGGCGCCTCACGGCTGCCGGGCCGGGACGGGCGGTCCGCGTCTGGACGCTCTCTCGGATGCGGGCGGCTTCCGTTTGAAGCCTTCGGCCCGCGGGGGGTTCGGGTTCGTCTGCCCGGGTGGCGCGCTGGTGCGCCATCACCGGGCATGCCCACAACCCTACGGTGCAATCCTCGGCCACCTGGGGAGGTACGCGCGAGTTGTTATGTCCGGGCGCCGCGGCTCGGGGTGTCCGCGGCATACGCGCGAGGGGCGGCTCCCCGGTGTGGGGAGCCGCCCCGAGCGGCGGTCTTAGCGGGCGCCACCGGCGGCACCGCGGCGGATGCCCAGGCGGTCGACGAGCGTACGGAAGCGCTCGATGTCCTTCTTGGCCAGGTACTGCAGCAGGCGGCGGCGCTGGCCGACCAGGATCAGCAGGCCACGACGCGAGTGGTGGTCGTGCTTGTGGGTCTTGAGGTGCTCGGTCAGGTCCGCGATGCGACGGGAGAGCATGGCCACCTGGACCTCGGGGGAACCGGTGTCGCCCTCCTTCTGGCCGAACTCGGCGAAGATCTGCTTCTTGACGTCAGAGGCGAGAGCCACTGCAACTCCTTCAGGGTGTACCGAGCGGTCCTGGTCGACAACACAGGACTGATGAGGACTCGGTGTCGTGACGGAGCGCGGCCGGCGGTCTGCGACCCACCGGAGGCGGACACACGGCTGCGCTCGAAGGCCAAGGGTACCAGTGCCGCCCACCCGGCCGGTCGGCGGGCCGGACGGGCCGAACGGGGCAGGCGGCGCGGGCCGGGCCGGTCAGCTGGTGGCGCCGCGGACCAGCCGGTAGACGTCCAGGACGGCGAGTGCCAGCGGGACGAGGGAGATCAGGGTCAGGCTGTCGACCAGGTCCAGGATGCGCCCCCAGAACGGGGAGACGCCGAGCCGGGGCACCACCAGCGCGATCGCGGCGAGCAGCGCCGCGCCGAACGCGATGGAGGCCGCCAGCCAGACGGTGCGCAGGTCGACCTCGGTGGAGCTGGCGGCGCGCAGGATGAACTGCGGGGTGTGCAGGGACAGGCCGATGATCAGCAGGGCCAGGCCGAGCAGCCCGGCGATGGTGAGGCTGAAGACCTGCGCGGTGTAGCGGAACAGCCGGGCGCGCAGCATCGTGGCCAGGCCCAGGGCGAGCGCGAGCAGCTCGGGGAACGTCCGGTCGGTGAAGCCGAGGACGGCGCAGGAGCCGACCACGACCGCGGCGCAGCCGCCGACCAGGCCGACCAGGACCTCGTGGCCGCGGCGGGCCTGGTGGGCGATCCGCTCGTACTGGACGGCCTCGGCGCGCTCGGCCTCCTCGTCGTGGTCGCGGCTGCGGGTGCGGGTCTGGCCCGGGGCGCTGAAGCCGACGGGCAGCCGGGCGAAGCGGGCGGAGAGGCCGGGCAGGAAGCCGACGGCCGCGACGGCGGTGATGCCGGTGACGGCGGCGATGTGCCCGGCGGGGGTGTCCGGCAGCAGGACGGCGGCGAAGGTGGCGAGCGCCCCGGCGGCCGCGACCAGGGCGGCGGCGACGAACACCGCGTCCTTCTCGGGGAGCAGTCCGACCAGCAGCACGGCGACCACCAGGGCAGCGACGCAGCCGGCCAGGAACTGGAGCCGGCCGGGGCCGTCCCACGGGTGGGCGACGGCGAGGACGCCGCTGCCGCCGATCATGGCGTGCGGCAGGGCGCCGAGGCCGAGCGCGAGCGCGGCGTGGGCGTCCTGGTAGACCCGGGCGCGGACGCCGGCCAGCGCGGTGAGGACGACGGCGGTGACGCCGGCCAGGACGCCGGGCAGGCCGTGCATGTCGTGGCGCAGGTCGGCGAACCAGAGCGCGAAGCCGAGCAGGACGAGCAGCAGTGCGGCGCCGATCAGGCCGAAGGCCCGCATGAGTTCGGCGCTCCAGAGCCGGCGGTCGGTCTCGACGGCGCTGGCGATCGCGTCGGCGACGTCGTCGTAGACGGCCGGCGGGAGGGACTCGGCGAAGGGGCGCAGCGCGAGCAGGTCGCCGTCGCGGACCTGCTGGGCGGCGAGCGGCAGGCCGCTGTCGAGGACGGTGCCGTCGCGGCGCACCAGGTGGAAGCCGGTGGGCGCGCCGTCGGGTCGGCTCTGGTTTGCCAGGCGCAGCACCTCGGGGTAGACGTCCGCGAGCGGGACGTCCTCGGGCAGGGCGACGTCGATCCGGCGGTCCGGGGCGACGACGGTGACCCGGCAGTAGCCGGTCGCGGCGGCGTTGCTCATCGCCGCACCTCGGTCCTTCGACGCACTGGGCGCTCCCCCTTGTTGACGGTGCCGCGGCACGGCGGCGCTCGGTGTGGCAGTGGAACCGGCCCGACCGGGCCGCGAGTTGGCGCGGCGTTACCCTACCCGCTCGGTTCGTGCCCGGCCCCGGTGCGGGCCGGGCCCCCGGCGGGGGGTGCGGACGCGGGCCTGGCGGGCGGTGCGGGGGCGACCGTTAGGATCGGCCCCTGCGCGCGGTACGGGGGGCGGCGCCGTGTGGCGCGTCCTCGCCCTGGTGAATCCCGTACGAGCCGTACGAGCCGTACGAGTCCAGTTGCGTGAGGGCTGATGCCGAAGTGATCGATCGACGCCGCGGGGTGGATGACACATGGGTGTGATCACGGTCAAGCGCCCGGGCAGGGCCTATCCGCCGGCGGTGCCGGACGAGCCGGTGGAGCTGGTGACCCCGCCCGAACTGCCCCGGCAGGGCGGCGAGGACTGGCTGATGAGCATCCTTCCGATGCTCGGCATGGGCGGCTCGGCGGTGTTCTTCTTCGCGCCGGGCGCGGCGGCCCCGATGAAGATCATGGGCGGCCTGATGGTCGCCTCGACGGTCGGCATGGTGCTGGCGCAGATCATGCGGGCCCGCAGGGGCGGTTCGACCGCGATGGCGGACGAGCGGCGCGACTACCTCAAGTACCTGCAGCAGATGCGCCGCCAGGTGCGCCGCACGGCGGAGCGCCAGCGCGGCGCGCTGCTGTTCCTGAACCCGGCGCCGGACCAGCTGTGGTCGATCGTGGCGGACGGCCGGCGGCTGTGGGAGCGCCGCACCGGGGACGGCGACTTCGCGCAGATCCGGGTCGGCCTGGGCCCGGTGCAGCTGTCGACGCCGCTGGTGGCACCGCAGACCGCGCCGATGGACGAGCTGGAGCCGCTGTCGGCGGCCGCGATGCACTCCTTCCTGAAGGCCCACGGCACCTTGCAGGACCTGCCGCTGGCGGTGTCGCTGCGCGCCTTCTACCACGTCACGGTGTGCGGGGACGCGGACTCGGTGTACGGCAACGTGCGCGCGATGATCGCCCAGCTGACCACCCTGCACTCGCCGGACGACCTGCTGGTCGCGGTGGCCGCGGCGCCGGGCGCGGCGGAGGAGTGGGAGTGGACCAAGTGGCTCCCGCACAACCAGCACCGCAAGGAGGCCGACGGCGCGGGCTCGCGCCGGCTGATCGCCACCGACCTGGGCGAGCTGGAGTTCCTGTTGCAGGACGAGCTGGCCGGCCGCCAGCGGTTCGTGCGGGACGCGGCGCCCGCGCCGGACCAGCCGCACCTGGTGGTGGTGATGGACGGCGCCGGGGTGCCGCCGAACTCGCTGCTGGCGAGCCCCGAGGGCGTGCAGGGGGTGACCGTCATCGAGGTGGTGCCGGGCGACCTGGACGAGCCGAGCGGGCACCTGATGGTGACGGTGAGCCCGCAGGAGCTGGTGCTGCGCTCGGCCTCCGGGGCGACGTACACCGGCACGCCGGACCTGCTCTCGGTGTGGCAGTGCGAGGCGCTGGCACGGCAGTTGGCGCCGTACCGGCTCTCGGCCGGCGGGGACGACGAGCCGCTGCTGTCGAACCTGGACTTCACCGACCTGATGAACTCGGGCGACCCGGGCTCCTTCGACGTGACGCGCAGCTGGCGTCCGCGCGCCCAGCACGAGCGGATGCGGGTGCCGATCGGGGTCGGCGCGAACGGCGAGCACGTCTACCTGGACATCAAGGAGGCCGCGCTGGAGGGCATGGGCCCGCACGGCCTGTGCGTGGGCGCGACCGGCTCCGGCAAGTCGGAGCTGCTGCGCACCCTGGTGCTGGCGCTGGCGATGACGCACTCCTCGGAGATCCTGAACTTCGTCCTCGCCGACTTCAAGGGCGGCGCGACCTTCTCCGGCATGGCGGACATGCCGCACACCTCCGCGGTGATCACCAACCTGGAGGGCGAACTCACCCTGGTCGACCGCATGCGCGACGCGATCGAGGGTGAACTGCACCGCCGCCAGGAGCTGCTGCGCTCGGCGGGCAACTACGCCAACATCCACGAGTACGAGCGGGCCCGGGCGGCCGGCGCGGCGCTGGACCCGCTGCCCTCGCTGGTGCTGATCATCGACGAGTTCTCCGAACTGCTCACCGCCAAGCCGGACTTCATCGAGATGTTCATCCAGATCGGCCGGATCGGCCGGTCGCTGGGGGTGCACCTGCTGCTGGCCTCGCAGCGTCTGGAGGAGGGCAAGCTGCGCGGCCTGGACACCTATCTCTCCTACCGGATCGGTCTGCGCACCTTCTCGGCGGCCGAGTCGCGGGCGGCGATCGGGGTGCCGGACGCCTACCACCTGCCGCCGGTGCCGGGCGTCGGGTACCTCAAGTTCGGCGAGGACGTGATGGACCGGTTCAAGGCCGCGTACGTCTCGGGGCCCTACCGGGCGCCGGGGCAGCAGCGGTCGACCGGCGGGCGGCGGGTGAACGCCCGCCCGGTGCTGTTCACCGCGGCCCGGGTGGAGCCGCCGGAGCCGGCGGTGGAGGAGGAGGCGCCGCTCGCCCCGGAGCAGGACGACGCGCTGGTCGACACCGTGCTGGACGTGTTCGTGCAGCGGATGACGGGCCAGGGCCCGGCCGCGCACCAGGTGTGGCTGCCGCCGCTGGAGGAGGCGCCGAGCATGGACCACCTGCTGCCGCCGCTCCAGGTGGTGCCGGAGCGCGGGCTGACCGCGCCCGGCTTCCCGGCGGGCCGGCTGCGGGTGCCGATCGGCATCGTGGACAAGCCGCGCGAGCAGAAGACCGACGTCCTGGAGGTCGACTACGCGGGGGCGGCCGGCCACGGCCTGGTCGTGGGCGGCCCGCGCTCGGGCAAGTCGACGGTGGTGCGCACCACGGTGGCCTCGTTCGCGCTCACCCACACCCCGCGGGAGGTGCAGTTCTACCTGCTGGACTTCGGCGCGGGCAGCTTCCAGTCGCTGGCCGGGCTGCCGCACGTCGGCGGGGTGGCCGGGCGCCTGGACGTCGACAAGGTGCGCCGGATGGTCTCCGAGGTGCACGGGGTGCTGAACCGGCGCGAGGAGCTGTTCCGGGCCGCCGGGATCGACACCATCGGCACCTACCGGGCCCGCCGGGCGGCCGGGCAGCTGCCGGACGAGGCGTTCGGCGACGTGTTCCTGGTGATCGACGGCTGGAACACCTTCAAGCAGGAGTTCGAGGTGCTGGAGGCGGTGATCGGCGACATCGCCCAGCGCGGCCTCGGCTACGGCGTCCACCTGGTCATCACCGCGGCCCGGTACGCCGAGGTGCGCCCGGCACTGAAGGACCTGCTGCAGAACCGGACCGAGCTGAAGCTCGGCGACCCGATGGAGTCCGAGGTGGACCGCCGGGTGGCGCAGAACGTCCCGTCGTTGGCCGGGCGCGGCATCACCCCGGAGCGGCTGCACTTCCTGTCCGCCCTGCCGCGGCTGGACGGCTCCTGCGCGGTGGACGACCTCCAGCACGGGGTGGCCGGCCTGGTCGCCGCCGTCGACGGGGCCTGGAGCGGCCCGCGCGCACCGCAGGTGCGGATGCTGCCGGCCGTCCTGGACGGGAACTCGCTGCCGAAGGGCTTCGAGCGCCCGGAGCGCGGGATCGCCTTCGGCGTGGACGAGGCCGAGCTGGCACCGGCCTTCGTGAACTTCGAGACCGACCCGCTGTTCATCGTCTTCGGCGACACCGAGTCGGGGAAGTCGGCGCTGCTGCGGATGCTGATCAAGCAGATCACCGAGCGGTACACCCCGGACCAGGCGGGCATCGTGGTCGGCGACTACCGGCGCGCGCTGCTGGGCACCGTGCCGCCGGAGTACCTGGTGGAGTACGCGGCCGCGCAGCCGGCCATGGCGGCCATCGTGGACATGCTGCGCGGGGCCTGCGCGCGCCGCCTGCCCGGCCCGGACGTCACCGCCGAGCAGCTGCGCAACCGCAGCTGGTACAGCGGCAAGGACATGTTCGTGGTCGTGGACGACTACGAGCTGGTCGCGACGGGCTCGGGCAACCCGCTGGCGCCGCTGGCGGAGTTCCTGCCGTTCGCCCGGGACATCGGCCTGCGGGTGATCGTGGCCCGCAGCGCGGGCGGCGCCGGCCGCTCGCTGTACGAGCCGGTGCTGCAGCGGATGCGCGAGCTGGGCGGGCAGGGCGTGATCCTCTCCGGCAACCGGGACGAGGGCGCGCTGCTGGGGACGGTCAAGCCGATGCCGCTGCCGCCGGGGCGCGGGGTGTACGTGTCGCGCCGGGCGACCGGTGGGCAGATGGTCCAGACGGGCTGGCTGCCGCTGGTGTGAAGGCGCCGGCGCACCGCGCTGGCGGCTACGGACAGTGATCGAGGGGTCGGGCTCGCGGGAGCCCGGCCCCTTCCGCGTCCCAGGTGTCGAAACGTTACCTAGATCTTTCCGGGGCGGGGCTGCGGTTCCCGCACCCCGTCCGGGGGTTGCGGCCGCACAAAGGGGCGCCTGGGCGTATCGCCGTCCGACTCCACGGACACCTTTGAAAGGCGGCTTGCAACACTCTGTTCACCTTGGATTCAGTTGCAATGTGGCAGAGGTAACAAGTCGGACAAAGCTCGCAATGACCGTACGTGATCATCGGATCGCATGTCCATACCCTTCCGCGCAACGGATTCCGAAGCATTTCGGCCATTGACGCAATCAATACGCCCAGGTTCCATTGCGACCCAGGAGCGACCCCACCAGAACCCGAGCAGACAGCCAGCGGAGGCGATACCGCTCCCACCCACAGGACCGAACAGAGCCGATCGGAAGCCACATGACCGACACGCTTCGCCCGCCACGCGCCGCGACCCCCGCGACGGCCGACACCGCCGCCGCGCCCCAGCAACTCAAGCGCTCGATCGGCGTGGTGGGCGGCACCCTGCTCACACTGTCCTGCGTCACCCCGGCCTCCACGCTCTTCGTGATCGTCCCGGAGCTGTTCTCCAGCATCGGCAGCGCCACCGCCCTGGCCATCGCCATCGGCACCGTGCTGTGCGTCGCCGTCGCGTTCTGTTACTCCGAGCTCGGCACCCTGATCCCCAGCGCCGGCGGCGAGTACGCGATGGTCGGCACCCTCGCCGGACGGCTGGCCGGCTGGCTGGTCTTCGTGCTCTCGCTGATCGTGGTGATGATCGTCCCCTCGGTCATCGCCCTCGGCACCGCCGACTACCTCGCCCCCGTGCTGCACCTCGACAAGGCCATGACCGGCGCCGCCGTGATGCTCGCCGCCACCCTGGCCGGCCTGCTCGACCTGCGCGCCAACGCCTGGATCACCGGCGTCTTCCTGGTCCTGGAGGTCATCGCGGCCGGCGTCGTCTCGGTCCTCGGGTTCTCCCACGCCAACGCCGACGCCCCCAGCCTGCTGCACGGCGTGGTCACCGGGGACGGCGGCGCCACCACCACGGTGAGCATCGGCGCCATCGTCGGCGCGCTCGGCATCGCCCTGTTCATCACCCAGGGCTTCTCCACCGCCGTCTACCTCTCCGAGGAGCTGGAGAACCCCCGCCGCAACGTCTCGCGCACCGTGCTGTGGACGCTCGGCATCTCCTCCGCCGTCATCCTGGTCCCGGTCGTCGCCATCACCATGGGCGCCCCCGACCTGCAGACCCTGAGCTCCGGCGACATCTCCGGCATGGTCACCGCCTGGAGCAACTCCGCGGTCGGCACCTTCATCAGCCTCTGCGTCGCGCTGGCGATCATCAACGCCGGCATCGTCATGGTCATCCAGAACTCCCGGGTCCTGTTCGCCTCCGCCCGCGACAAGGCCTGGCCCGAGCCGGTCAACAAGGCCTTCGGCACCCTCGGCCGGTTCGGCTCCCCGTGGGTCGCCACCCTGGCCGTCGGCCTGCCCGGCGCCGCGCTCTGCTTCGTCAAGGGCGCGCTGCTCAGCAACATCACCGGCGTCGCCGTCACCGGGATGTACCTGCTGGTCGCGATCGCCGCGCTGCTCTCCCGCCGCGCCCACCACAAGCACGCCGCCGCCTGGCGGATGCCGCTGTGGCCGGCCGTCCCGGTGGTGCTGATCGCCGTCCTCGTCTACGTGATGACCCAGCTGGACACCGAACCCCTGCTGTGGACCGGCGGCATCACCGCCGCCGCCACCCTCTACTGGCTGTTCTACCTGCGCCCCCGCCAGGACACCCGCTGGGTGATCAGCCTCCCCGAGGACCAGCAGCCCTGACCCCCACCCCTCCCCCACACGGCAGTGCCCCGGGCTCCCCCTCGCCCGGGGCACTGCCACGTCCGGACCGCTACTTCCTCAGCTTCCACACCGGCGCGGTGGCGATCGCCTTCAGCTGGTCGGTGCTCAGCGCCGGGGTGCTGCGGGTCGCCGGGGTCTGCTGGGTGCCGCTGTTGAACGCGCTGATCACCACCCGCAGGCCGTCCGCGTGCAGGGTGTCGACGGTCCACATGCCCGGGTTGGAACCCCGCTTGCCGACCACCACCCTGGTGCCGTCCGGCTGCGCCTGGGCACTGCCGAACAGCTCCTCCTTGGTCTTGTCGTCACGGGACCAGTCCTGCACGTTGATCTCCACCAGGGACTTGCCCTTGCCGTCGTCGACCACGAAGTTCGCGTAGCCCGGCTGGCCCCCGGTCTCCGTCTCGGTCAGCCCTGCCGGCAGCAGCTTGGCGACGATCGCCAGGATCTCGTCCTCGCCGTACTCCTTGCCGCTGTCCCGCGGCTTGACCGGCACCGGGTCCGGGATCGAGGCGATGACCCGGTCCCAGGACTTGTCCGTGACGATCGCCTTGAGCTGCTCGGGGGTCAGCGGGGGCTTCGGGCGGCTGTCCGGCGAGCCCTTCTCCGCCGGGGAGTTCCACTCGGACAGCTCGACCTGGCGGCCGTCCTTGCCGATCAGCTTGGCGTTCCACCACTTGGTGGTGGCCCGCTTGTCCGGGTACTCGTAGCCCTGGAGGACGGTCAGCGTGCCGCCGTCCGGCAGGGTGGTGACACTGCAGGCGTCGTACTGGACGAGCTTCTTGTCCGGGCAGTCGTTCTCCACCCGGTTCGGGTCGCCGTCCGCCAGGCGGCCGAGCGAGATGCCCATCGCGGACTTGCCCTTGCCGTCGTCGAAGACCAGCGAGGCGGTCGCGGCGATGCCGCCGCCGTACGGCCGGCCCGGCTCGGCCCCCGTGCCGGTGCCGGTGCCGCCGGTGGTCTCGCCCTTGGGGAGCAGGGCCTGGAACATCGCCAGCACCTCGTCGCCGGAGACCGCCGGCGGCGCCGAGGCGGAGGCGGACGCCGAGGAGGCCGGGGCCGCCGAGCCGCTGCCGCCGGCGGTGCTCGGGGCGGCCGCGGGCACCGTACTCGGGCGCGGCGAGGAGCCGGTGAGGTACACCGCACCTGTGCCCACCAGGGCCAGCGCGGCCGCGCCGCCCACCACCGCGGCGGTCGAGCGGCGGCGCCAGCGGCGGCGGCCGCGCCGGTACCCGCCCGCGAGCAGGTCGGACGGCTCGGTACGGAAGCCCTCGCCCGTACGGGTGAGGGCGTAGAGAAGATCGTCCTCGAACTTGTCCGGTTCGGACATGGGTGGTCACCGTCTCCTTGCATCACGAAATTGCGTCACGGGGAGCGTCACGGGGTGCGTCACGGACTACGAGCAGTGGTCAGCGGGCGGCGAGCTCGGCCAGCGAGTCGCCGAGCAGGGTGCGCAGCCGGGCCAGCGCCCGGGTGGTACGGGTGCGGACCGCCCCCGGGGAGGAGCGCAGCATCTCGGCGGTCTCCGCGACGCTGCGGTCCTCCCAGTAGCGCAGCACCAGGACGGCGCGGTCCTTGGGCGGCATCCGGCCGAGGGCGTCGAGCAGGGTCATCCGCAGCGCGCCGTCCGCCTCCCGCGCCTCCGACTCGGGCACGGCCGCGATGGGGCGCTCGGTGCTGGAGCGGCGGCGCTGCTGGGCGAGGAAGGTGCGCACCATCACCGTGTGGGTGTAGGCGGCCGGGTTGTCGATCCGGTCCCGGCCGCCGGTCCAGGCGCTGCGCCGCCAGAGCACGTACATCCGGCTGAGGGCCTCCTGGACGAGGTCCTCGGCGTAGTGGGTGTCGCCGCTGGTCAGCAGGCAGGCCGAGCGGTACAGGTGGCCGGTTCGGCCGGACACCAGTTCCAGGAACTCGGCGTCCTCGGCCTCCCGGCCCGCCCCGATCCACCCCATGCCTGCCACCCCCCGTGTCCGCGCTCCCTGACACTTCTTGGATGCGGCGAGCGACCCACGACGTTACAGCCGTTGCGGAGGATTCTCCTACGCACTCCCCGGGCACCGGGCAGGTGCTGCGTACCCGGATCAGTCCGCGGACCTGCGGCGCAGGTCGCGCAGGACGACGCCGCCGCCGATGAGCAGCGCGACCAGCAGCGCCCCGATGCCGAGGACGTACGTCGCGGTGCGGCCGTCGCGGTCGGCCTGGGTCTCGCCGAGGCCGACCGGCCGGGGCACGATCGGGGCGGCGGCCAGTTGGACGGGGGCGTCCGGGGTGGCGGTGAACGGCGCGCTCTCGGGGGCCTTGGTGACGGCCCTGACCGGGTCGACCACGCCCCAGCCGATGAACTGGTTCGGATCGCGCTGGGTGCGCTGGGCGGTCTGCTCGATCCAGGCCCGCACCTGGGCCGGCTTCCAGTTCGGGTGGGCGCCGACCAGCAGCGCGACGAGCCCGGACACGTACGGGGCGGAGAAGCTGGTGCCGTTGTCGACGCACTGGCCGCCCCTGGGGACGGTGGAGAGCATGTCGACGCCGGGTGCGGCGACCTTCACGAAGGAGCCGTACTGGGAGAACGGGGCGCGCTCGTTGTTGCGGTCGGAGGCGCCGACGGCGAGCACGGTCGGGAACGCGCCGGGGTAGGTGTCGCCCTCCTTGCCGTCGTTGCCGGTGGAGGCGACCACCACGACGCCGCTGTCCTCGGCGGCCTGGACGGCGGCCTTCAGCTCCTGGTACCCGCCGAAGCCGGCGGCGCCGGCGCCGCGGACGTCCTGGGAGATGTTGATGACCTTGGCCTTGGCCCTGACCGCCTCGTTGACGGCCTGGACCAGGGTGGAGACGTCGCCGTTGCCGTCGCTGTCGTTCTGGCGGATCGACAGGACGGCGGCGTCGGGGGCGAGCCCGACGAAGCCCGTCCGGTCGTAGCGGCGGGCGGCGATGATGCCGGCCACCTTGGTGCCGTGGCCGACCGGGTCCTCCTTGGAGCTGCCCGGGACCTTCTCCTTGGTCTCCCGGTTGACCACCAGGTTGGAGCCCTCCAGGACCTTGCCGGCCAGCTGCGGGTTCTGGTCGTCCACGCCGGTGTCGATGACCGCGACGGTCACCCCCGCGCCGGTGGTCCGACCGCCCTGCCACAGCTCGTCCAGCAGCAGGCGCTGCAGCGACCACGGCACGGTCGGCACGTCGGGCGCGTTCTTCGGGCAGTCGCCCGCGGCGGCCAGCCCGGGTCCGCTGTCCGCGCGCGCCGGGGCGGCGAGCGGGCCACCCAGCACGGCGAGCGCGGCCAGTGCCGCGGCCGCCTTCCGGTACCCGCGTCCGGACACCCTGCCACCCCTCATGTCGTCCACCCGTGCCGCGCGCCGAAGGGCGGGTGCCCGGAGTCCGAGCACCCGCCCCCTCACGTTCCCGCTGGGGAACGCGTGGTCAGTTGTTCCCCCACAGCTTGGCGTTGTTGTTCTCGGTCGTCTTGTAGCTCTGCGCGGCGCTGTCCAGCGAGGAGGCGATCTGCGTGCAGACCTTCTGCAGGTCGGCGGCGCGCGCGTCCCACTGGGTCTGGTGGGCCTGGTAGCCCTGCTGGGCCGCGCCCTGCCAGCTGGACGCGATGCGGTTGACGTCGCCCTTGAGGTCGTTCAGCAGGTGGTCGATGCGACCGGCCGAGGCGCGCACTTCCTCGGCCGCGTGGTGGACGGTCTCGAAGTTGACGAGGATGTGGTCGGACACGATGTCTCCCTTGACGAGGATGCGGAGCACCCCGCGCTCAGCCGCGGGCGCCCCACCGAGCGGAAGGTCGGAACAGAACGGTGATCAGCGCGGTGCGGCTGATCAGCCCTGGGCGTTGGAGAACAGCGCCTTCTGCTCTTCTTCGGTGCTCGCGTAGTGCTTGGTGGTCAGCTCGATCGCGTGCTGGATCGCGGTCAGCGACTCCTTCAGCTTCGCGATGTCGGTGTTGACCTGGTCCTGCAAGGCCTTGTAGGCGCTCGCCGCCTGGCCCTGCCAGCCGCCGGTGATGCCATCGACCGTGCTGATGAGCTTCTGCCGCTCAGCCTCGATCTTCCCGATCGCGTCCTCGATCCGCTTGGCGAAAGCCAGCATCTCCTGAGCGGTCATCGTGAACTGACCCTGAGCCATGCTCCACCATCCCCCATGAGACAGACATTGCGTGTACGGAGGGCAGCGCGGCCCGACCGTCCCATCACCCTAGTGATGTCCAGGAGCACTGTAGTCGGCACACGCAGCTCGCCCAACACCGAACTCGACGCAGTTACCAGACCATGACACGTAGGCCAAGTCCGTTGCCTGGCTTGGCCGATCAGGCGTTCTGCGGCTGGGCGGCGCTCTTCGCCGTCAGCGGCGGGCCGGCCGGGACGAGGTCCGACCACTCGTGCGGCACCGGGAGCGGCTGGAGCTCCTTGTAGCCCAACCGGGCCTGGTTGGCGCCCGATTCGTCCTGCGGCGGCTGCTGGTCCGGCGCGGTGGCGCCCGGCTGCGGGGTGGGCGTCCTCGGGGCACCGCCCTGGCCGGGCTGCCCGCCCTGGCCCGGCTGCGGGGTGGGCGGAGTGGTGGCGCCGCGGCCGCCGTCGCCGTTGGCCGGCACCGAGTAGCGCAGACCGGTCTCGGTGATCAGGAAGTCGGTGCCGGAGCCGCCCGCCGCGTTGTCCAGCGCGCGGTAGAAGAGGCCGTGCCCGGGCGTCACGTACGCGGCGCCCGCGCCGTTGTTGTACGGCGCCGGGTAGGACGTCGCGGCCCAGACGCTGCGCCGGGGCGTGCGGCCGTCCTCGGCGACGCCGTCGAAGGTGCTGCACACGACCAGGCGCGCGTCCTGCCGGTCCTGCCAGTTGTTGGCCGGCGCACCGGACTTCAGCGGCCAGTCGTCCCCGGTGCTCGGCAGCCGGACGTCGTTGCCCAGCTTGGCGTGGTCGGCCGGGGTCATCTCGTCGCTGCGCGGCCGCTTGTCGCCGTCGTACTTGTAGAGGTCCTGGTAGTCCGGGTTCTGCCGGATCAGCTCCGCCTGGAACGGCGTCACCAGGTAGAGCCGGTCCTTGCCGACCACGTAGTGGCGGTCCTGGTAGTGCACCAGCCGGCCGATCCGGCGGTCGGCCTGGTTGCCCAGCTCCACCGAGGAGTTGGGGTTCGGGCTGTCCGCCACCCCGTCGACCTTCGGGAAGGTGATCGGGCTGCCGGTCACCAGGGTGTCCAGCCACTCGCGCTTGACGCGCTGCGGCACCGCGTTGGGCCCGAAGACCGCGGTGATCAGCGACTTGCGCTCCTTGTCGTCCGCCTGCGGCGAGCCGATGCCGTGCTTGCGGCCCTGCGCGTCGACCAGGAACACCTTCGCGTCGCCCGGCCTGGCCGCGGGCTGGCCCGGCGCCGGCTGCACGGAGACCTGCTGCTCGTCCGCCTGCTGCACCAGCAGCAGCTGGTCCTGGCCGAGCATCCGGTCCTTGGCCGCCAGCGCCGCCGCGTCCGGGCCGGCCGCCACGAACACCGCCTGGTTGACGGTCTCCTGCTTGTCGTCCGAGCCCGGGCGGTCGCAGACCGACCACTTCATCGGCTTGTCCGCGTTGTCCCTCGTCGGCAGCTTGTCCGGCGCGTACGGGATGCCGATCGTCGGGCCGTGGTTGGGGTAGCTGTCGAGCACCCCGTCGTCGACCACCACCACCTTGGCCTCGGCCGGCAGCACCAGCCGCGCCGAGGACATGTTGAGCACCTGGTGCAGCCGCCTGGTCCGGCCGTCCGGGTCGGTCAGCACCACGTACCGGGTGGTCGACTTCTTGCCCTGGACGACGTTCTTGCCGTCGTCCCAGTGCAGCGGCGCGCTCGGCTTGAACACCCCCCACAACCCGAACCCGGCGACGATCACCGCCCCGGCCAGCACGCTCGGCAGCACCGCCTTCACCGGGCGCGGCGCGTCCTCGTCGCTGCCGCCGCCACCGGGCAGCAGGAACGCCCCCACCGTGCGCTTGCGGGCGAAGGTGTACGCGTTCAGCTCGTCCCGGCGCGATGCCATCCTCGTCGTCCCCCTCGTCAGACATTGTCGGACCGCCCTGCACCGCCCCCCGCACCCGCCGGGCGGGAACCCGCACGAACCCTCTACGATGCGGCAGCAGACGGTGAGTACGGTACGGGTACGGTCCGCGCACCGGCCAGCCGGGCCGCGGCAACTGATCAGAGAGGGTCACCCGGGGGATGCCAAGCCAGACCGCTCCAGGACGCCGCGGACCGGCAACGGGCGGGAGGTCGCGCCGCTCCGGCCGGGCGCAGCGCGGCGGCCCCGCCCCCGAGACCGCGCCCGGGCAGCCGCTGCCGCCCGCCGGCGAGAGCAGCGGCCGTGACGAAGGCGGTCGCGGGCCCGTCCTGCTCCGGATCAACCCCCGGCCCGGGCTGCTCGGCGGCCGGCTGAGGCTCCAACAGCTCGTCCTGGTCGAGGTCGCGGCCGCGCTGGTCGCGGTGGGCTGGACGATCAGCCGACCGGTCGCCGCCGGCTTCGGCGCGGTCGCGCTGGTCCTGGTGGTGCTCGCCGTGATCCCGCTGCGCGGCCGGACCATCCCCGAACTGCTACGGGTGCGCGCCGCCCTCAAGTCCCGCCGCCGGCAGGCCCGCAGCACGCTGCCGCCGGCCGGCACCGACCCGGCGCTGGCCCCCGCCCTGGAACTCGAACCGGCACTGCGCACCTGCACCCACGCCACCGAGGCCGACCTGGGCGGCCGCCCCGTCCGCCGGGAGACCGGCATGGTCGGCGACGGCACCTTCCTCAGCTCGGTGCTGCTCGTCCAGGCCAAGGACCAGCCGCTGCGCCCGGTGCGCACCGCGCTGCCGCTGCCCCTGGACGTGATCTGCTCGGCGCTCCAGGTCGACGACATCACCCTGGAGTCGGTGCAACTCGTCCAGCACACCCAGCCGGCCCCGGCCCCGCACCTGCCCGAGCAGTCACTGGCCGCCCGCGCCTACCGGGAGCTGCCGGACGGCACCGCCACCCCCGGGCTGCGGCTGACCTGGGTGGCGCTCAAGCTCGACCCGGAGCGCGCCGCGGCCGCCGTCCGGGCCCGCGGCGGCGGCGAGGAGGGCGCCCGCAAGGCGCTGCAACGGGTGACCGACCAGCTGGCCGGGCGGCTCAACAGCGCCGGGTTCAACGCGACCGTGCTGGACGAGCGCGAGCTGATCGCCGCGCTGGCCATCTCCACCTGCGCCAACCCGCTCGCGGTGGCCGGGCGCCAGGGCACCGGCAGCGGCGGCGGCACCACCCGCCGCACCCAGGAGGGCAGCCGGTTCTGGCGGATCGACGACCGCTGGCACAGCACCTACTGGATCTCCCGCTGGCCGCAACTCAGCCGCCCCGGCGGATCGCCCGGCCGGATCGCCGCGCCCGACCTGGTCAACCTGGTCACCGGCTCCCCCGCGCTGGCCAGCACCTTCAGCCTGACCGCCGGGCGCGGCACCGGCGGCTCGGTGACCGTCAGCGGGCACCTGCGGGTGACCGGGCGCAGCGAGAGCGAGGTGACGCAGGTCGGCCGCCAGGTGGAGGCGCGGGCGCAGGGCGCCGGACTCGGCCTGGTCCGGCTCGACCTGGAGCAGGCCCCCGGGGTGCTCGCCACCCTGCCGCTGGGAGGAGCGTCCTGATGGCGTACCAGACCTATCCGGCCCCCGGCCCGCAGCACGGCGCCGAACAGCCCCGGGCGCGGTCCCGGATCCTGCCCGGCTTCGGGCTGCGCGGCCCGCGCCGGGAGAAGCACGTGCTGGACGCCGCGGACCTCGGGGCGCTGGCCTTCCCGGTCGGCGACGACGGCGTGGTGATCGGCGCCGACCCGCAGGGGCTGCCCGCGGTGCTCGGCCTGTTCCGGCCCAGCGCGTACGACCTGGTGCTGGTCGGCGGCGTGTGGACGGCGCAGGTCATCGCGCTTCGGGCGGCCGCGATCGGCGCCCGGGTCGCGGTGGAGACCGCGCGCGGGCAGCTGTGGGGCCCGCTGGCGCAGGCCGCGGGCGGCGGGCAGCCGTGCGTGACGGTCCACCAGGTCGGCCGACTCGGCCCGCAGGGCGCCTCGGTGGCCTCGCCGGTCCTGGTGGTGCGCGACCTCGGCGCCCGCCCGCCGCGCAGCCGGCTCTCCGCCGCGCCCTGGCAGACCACCCTGACCCTGCTGCCGTACCTGGGCCCGCACGCGGCCCGGGTGCTCAACGCGGCCGACCTGGTGGGCGTGCAGCGGGTCTCCCCCCAGGAGGCGGAGCTGACCGGCCGGGTGCTGTCGCTCCCGCCGGAGGACGTCGCCGCGCTGCCCACCCTCGGCGACGACCTCACCCTGTGGGCCACCCGGATGCGGCGCCAGTACGTGCGGGCCGTGGCCGGGCAGGCCGAGCAGCAGGTTCTCGGCGGTCCGCGCCGGATGGACTGAGCGGCGGCGCCGGGCCCGGGGGGCCGCTCCGGATCCGACGCCGCCTTCAACGGGGGTTGCCGCACGGCCTAGTCTTTGATGCGGCAACGGCACCGCTGAACAAGCGGCGGCGAACACGAGGGAGCCCTAGTGAGCAGCGATCGGGACGGCGTCTACGTCGGCGACAACGCGGCAGAGGACGACGACGACTGGTCCGACGCGCCCGACTACACTCCCCCGTCCTGGTACGTGCAGACGGACGCCTCGGCGGCCCCGGCTCCGGCCCCGGCAGTTCAGGCTCCGGCCCCGGCGGTGCAGGCTCCGCAGGCCACCGCTCCGGCGCCGGTGCCCGCCCAGGCTCCGGCCCCGACGCCGGCTCAGGCGCCCGTACCCGCCCAGCCCGTGCCGCCCGCACAGCCCGTCCAGGCCGAGGCGCAGCACGTCCCGTTCCCGGCGTCCGCCCCTGCCCAGGCCCCCGTCCCCGCTCCTGCCCCTGCCCCTGCGTTCGAGCAGCCACAGGCCGTCGCCCCGGGCTGGCCGGCGCAGGCCCCGGCGCAGCCGCAGCCCGCCCCGCAACCGCCGTACCCGGCCCCGGTCCCGGCCCCGCCGCCGGCGCAGCCCGCCCAGCCGGTCCCGCCGCAGACGTACCCGCAGCCGTACCCGCAGCCGCCCGCGCAGCACCTGCCCCCGCAGCAGCCACTGCCGGCGCACGACCCGCAGGCCGCCGCCGCGTGGGCCGCCCAGCAGGGCGCCGCCCAGCCGCAGCCCGCACAGCCGCAGCAGCCGGCCCCGCAGCCCGCACCGGTGGATCCGCGTCAGGGCGGCTGGCCGCAGCCCCCCGCCTACCCGCAGTCGGCCCAGCCCCAGCCGCACGAGTACCGGCCGTTGCTGCCGGGCGCGCCGCACGAGCAGTCCGGCGGGGTGCAGCCGTGGCCGCCGCAGGGCGCCGTCGCGCCGCCGCCGGTCGCGTTCCCGCACTCCGCCGCCCCGCAGCCGCCCGTGGCGCACGGCGCGCCACTCGGCTACACCGCCGCGGTCGAGCTGTCCTCGGACCGGCTGCTGCGCAGCCAGCCCAAGCAGCAGCGCCAGCAGCCGCGGTTCCAGTTCGGCGGCAAGGCGGCGGCCGCCGAGAAGTCGCGCAAGCTGGAGGTCATCCGCACCCCGGTGCTGAGCTGCT
This sequence comes from Kitasatospora sp. NPDC058478, assembly GCF_042720345.1. Taxonomy (NCBI): domain Bacteria; kingdom Bacillati; phylum Actinomycetota; class Actinomycetes; order Kitasatosporales; family Streptomycetaceae; genus Kitasatospora; species Kitasatospora sp. NPDC058478. The sequence continues at coordinate 27,093 of NZ_JBHXML010000087.1, forward strand.
ACCGGATCGCCGTGATCAGCCTCAAGGGCGGGGTCGGCAAGACCACGACCACCACCGCGCTCGGCGCGACCCTGGCCAGCGAGCGCCAGGACAAGGTGATCGCGATCGACGCCAACCCGGACGCCGGCACCCTGGGCCGCCGGGTCAAGCGCCAGACCGGCGCGACCATCCGCGACCTGGTGACGGCCATCCCGCACCTGCGCAGCTACATGGACATCCGTCAGTTCACCTCGCAGGACCTCAACTCGGGCCTGGAGATCCTGGCGAACGACGTCGACCCGGCGGTCTCGACCACGTTCAACGACTCGGACTACCGCCAGGTCATCGACGTGCTGGGCCGCCAGTACCCGATCATCCTGACCGACTCCGGCACCGGCCTGCTGTACAGCGCGATGCGCGGGGTGCTGGACCTCGCCGACCAGCTGATCATCGTCTCCACCCCCAGCGTGGACGGCGCCTCCAGTGCCTCGACCACCCTGGACTGGCTCTCCGCGCACGGCTACGCGGACCTGGTGCAGCGCAGCATCACGGTGGTCTCCGGGGTGCGCGAGACCAGCAAGCTGATCAAGGTCGAGGACATCGTCGCGCACTTCCAGACCCGCTGCCGCGGGGTGATCGTGGTGCCGTTCGACGAGAGCCTGGCGGCCGGCGCCGAGGTCAACCTCGACATGATGCGGCCCAAGGTCCGCGAGGCCTACTTCGAGCTGGCCACCCTGGTCGGCGAGGACATCGTCCGGGCCCAGCAGGCCGCCGCCCAGCAGTCCGGGTGGCAGCAGCAGGTGCAGGCCACGCCGTACCCGCCGCAGCCACAGCCACAGCCGTATCCGGGTCAGGCGGGTCAGGCGGGTCAGGCCGGCCAGGCCGCTCAGCCCGCCCCCGGGGCGCCGTGGGCGCCGCAGCCCGGCCAGGCCCCGCCGCCGCCACCCGGCTACGGCTACCCGCAGCAGCCGCCCGCCCCCACGGCCTGGCCGCAGCCGGGCGCCCAGCAGCAGCCGGCCCCGCAGCCGGGCCCGGGCTACGGCTACCCGCCCGCCCAGGGCCAGCCGCCGCAGCCCGCCCCGCCCGCCTCGCCGTCCCAGCCGTCCCCACCGTCCTCGCCGTCCTCGCCGTCCTCGCCGGACGGCTACCAGCCGCCGCCCGGCTACGGCCACCCGCCGCAGCCCCCGCAGTGACGCCGAAGGGCCCGCCGACCAGGTCGGCGGGCCCTTCCCCGTGCTGCGGCAGTGCTCAGACGCCGTCGGTCAGCTCGCGGGCCTGCTTGACGTCGTCGGCCATCCGGTCGAGCAGCGCGTCGATGGAGTCGAACTTCTCCATCCCGCGCAGGTAGGCCAGGAAGTCCACGGCCACGTGCAGCCCGTACAGGTCCAGGCCGACCCGGTCGATGGCGTACGCCTCGACGGTGCGGGCGGTGCCGTCGAAGGTCGGGTTGGTGCCGACCGAGATGGCGGCGGGCATGCGCTCGCCGTCGGCGGTCAGCCAGCCCGCGTACACGCCGTCGGCCGGGATCGCGCTGTGCGGCACGGTCTCGACGTTGGCGGTCGGGTAGCCGAGCTCACGGCCGCGCTGCGCGCCGCGCACCACCACGCCCTCGACCCGGTGCGGGCGGCCCAGCACCTCGCCGGCGCCGGCCATGTCCCCGGTCGCGACCAGCCGCCGGGTCAGGGTGGAGGAGAACGGCTCGCCGGACCCGGCGGCGCCGCTCACCTGGAGGTCGACCACCTCGACGTCGAAGCCGGCCGAGCGGCCCAGCTCGGTGAGCAGCGCGACGTCCCCGGCGGCCCGGTGCCCGAAGCGGAAGTTGGGGCCCTCGATGACGGCCCGGGCGTGCAGGGCGTCGACCAGGACCTGCTGGACGAAGGTCTCCGGCGACTCCTGGGACAGCTCCGGGGTGAACGGCAGCACCAGCACCGCGTCCACGCCGAGGCCCGCGATCAGCTCGGCGCGGCGCGCCTGCGGGGCGAGCAGCGGCGGGTGGCTGCCCGGGCGGATGACCTCGCGCGGGTGCGGGTCGAAGGTCACCACCACCGCGGGGAGGCCGAGTTCGCGGGCCCGCTCGACCGCCCGACCGATGATCAGCTGATGCCCGCGGTGCACCCCGTCGAACGAGCCGATGGTGACGACGCTGCGTCCCCAGTCAGCGGGGATCTCCTCCAGGCCACGCCAGCGCTGCACCCTGACCGCTCCTTGTTCCGTACGGCGCGTACCCTCTGTACGCTCAAACGCTCAAACCCGAACCCCTATAGCGTGCCATGCGCCTGCTCCTGCTCCGGCACCGGAATGCGGGTTGGGCGCACCGGCGGGTGCGCGGCCCGCCCGGGCACGGTCCGCTCCGCCTCGGCGGCCGCGTACTGCGGGTCGCGGCCGGCCGCCGCCAGGGCCCGCATCCGGGCCAGCCGGGGCCCGTCCGGCGCGGTCGGGGCGGCGTCCCGCGGCCACTGGGCGAGCAGCTGCGCGAACGCCGCCGAGCGGCCGGCCCAGCGCACCAGCAGTTCGTCCGCGGCCGGCAGGCCGGGCGTCGCCCGGGCCAGCACCGCGCGGGCCCGGGCCGGATTCTCGGCCGCGCAGTGCTCGGCCAGCCGCTCCACGGCCGCGGTCAGCACCGCCGGGTCGGTCTCGATGGCGAGCAGGGTGTCCAGCAGTTCGCAGCGCAGCGCGTCCGCCGCCGGGTCGGCCACCGGGACGGACAGCACCTGGGCGAACGGCCGCCGCACGCCCGCCGCACGGGCGGCCAGCGCGCCGCCGAGCAGCACCCGCAGCTCCAGCCGGGCGGCCGGGCCGCCGGTCGCGGCGCGCTCCAGGCGGCGGCCCAGGTAGTCGACGGCGACCGGGCCGGCCAGCGCCGGGTGCTCGCGCAGCAGCCGGGCGGCGAGTTCGGCGCCCCGCCGGGTGGCCACCGGGGTGCGGGCGTCGGCGAGCATCCGCAGGGTCTCGGCGGCGGCCGCGCCGGGGGCCGCCAGCCGGTCGGCGAGCGCGGCCAGGACGGGTTCCGGGTCGCTCTCCAGAGCGGGGGCCAGCGCCCTGGGGGTGAGGAAGGCGTCGCCGCCCGCCCGGTGCAGGGCCAGCGCGGCGGGGAGGTGCTCGGCCCTGGTCGCCGGGTCGCCGACCAGCAGGGCGAGGGCGGCGCCGTGCAGGCCCGGTTCGTCCTCGCGGGCGAGCAGGGTCAGCGCGCTGAACCGCAGCAGTCCGGCGGCGGCGCCGACGGCGTGCGGGGCGGCGTGCAGGGCGTGCACGGCGGCGGCGACGTGCCGCTCGGGCCGCCCGTCGTGGCTCCAGCGGTCCACCGCCCGGCAGAGCGCGGAGGGTTCCTCGGTGGCGAGCACGGTGAGCAGCGCGTCCGCCCTCGGGTGCGCGGCGTCGGCCAGGGCGTCGGCCAACTCGTCCAGGGCGAGCCGCCGGTGGGCGTGCAGCAGGTCGTGGGCGAGGTCGGCGACGGTGTGCCCGGGGCGGCCGGGCAGGCCGCGCGGATCGTCGAACCAGGCGCAGAGCAGCGGGAACACCGCGACGGGGTCGGCGCGCAGCCGCTCGGCCACCGCGCCGAGGAACGGCTGCCCTGGCCCGTCGGCGGCCACCAGGCGGCGCAACAGGGCGAGTTCGGCCTCGGCGGGCAGGCCGAGGCCGGTCCAGAACGCCGGGCCGAACGCGCCGAGCCCGTCCGCCGGGAGCGCGTCCAACCCGCCTTCGGCGACCGCCCGTTCGGCGATCCGCCCGGCCAACTGGTCGAGCAGCGGCCGGTGTTCGGCCGGATCGGGGCTGGCGGCCAGCCCGGCGGTGAGCAGCCGGCCCGCCCACCAGGCCGGTTCGCTGCCGGGCGGGCGCAGGTCCAGGGCGCGCCAGAGCCGGTGCAGCCACGGGTCCAGGGCGGGTGCGCCCCAGGTCTCGGCCAGTCGGCGCAGCGCGGCGGCGACCGGGCCGATCCGGTGCCGGGGGACGCCGCGTGGGGGGCCTGCCGCGGACGCGCCCTCCAGCCCGTTCGCGGGCGAGGACGGCGTGTCCGCGGCCTCGCCGAGCAGCAGCCGCAGCGCGGCGTCCAGGTCCAGGTGCAGGCCCTGCAGCCAGTCCGCGAACTCCCCGTGCGCGAAACGGAATCCGGGCCCGGCCGGGACGAACAGGCCCTCGGCGAGGACGGCCGTGGCCCAGCCGCCGGCCGCCGGGAACAGCTCCTCGAAGACGGCCCGGCCCAGCCCGCCCGGCCCGGCGCCGAGCATCCGCCGGGCCGCCTCGTGCACCCGTCCGGCCACCGCGGCCGCCAGCCGCCGCACCCGCCCGTGGGAGGGCCCGGCCGGGCGGGCGGAACTCCGGCGGTGGGCGCCCGGCCGGCGCTGCCGCCCGTCCTCGGCCAACCGCCGGGCCACCCGCAGGCAGCGCAGGTCCAGGTAGGCGGCGAACAGTTCGCCTCGGCGGCCCGGCTCCCCGCGCAGGCCCTCCGCCCACAGCTCGCCGGCCAGCCGGACGGCCAGCGGGTGCCGCGCGTCGGCGTCGGCCGGCCAGCCCGGCGGCAGCCCGTAGCGGCGGCGCACCCGCTCGGCCGCCTCGGCGGGGAGCGGGCCGAGCCGGTGCCCGGCGAGGCTGGGGGCGCCCGGACCGCCGCCGTCCATCCGGACGGTGGGGGCGCTGGCCAGGTCGCCGTCCGGCTCCGGCGGGTCCGGGTACCGGGCGGGGCCGGGGCCGCTGCCCCACTTCTCGGCCGCCAGCCGCACCCAGGCCTCCTCGCCGCAGGCGGTCAGCAGCCGCGCCCCGCAGCCGGTCAGCCAGTCCCCCGCGCCGCGCAGCCAGCGCGGGTCCAGCGGCGCCGGGGCCTCCTCGGGGCCGTCCAGGACCACCAGCAGCGGCCGCCCGGCCGCCGCGCACAGCGCCGCCACCGGTTCCGGCGCGGGCGCCGGGGTGCCCAGCTCGGCCGCGACGGCGGCCAGGGCCCGTTCCACCGGGGCGGCGAGCGAGCGGTCCTCGGCGCGCAGGTCGGCGCCGCGCAACCAGAGGGTGGGCAGCGGCCGGGCGCCGCCGGCGCGGCGGGCGGCGAGGGCGGCGAGTTCGGTGGAGCGCCCGCTGCCGGGGGCGCCGACCAGCGCGGTGACGGTGGCCTGCGGCTCGTCCCCGGCCAGTCCGTCGGGCCGGTCGACCCGGTCCGCGGCGAGCCCGGCGACCCGGTCCGGGCCGGCCCCGGCGGCGGCCAGCTGGGCGGCGGTCAGCCGCAGCACGCCGGCCAGGTTGAGCGCGGGCCCGTAGCCGGGCACGGCCGCGCCGTTGCGCGCCAGCAGTTCGGCCAGCGCCGGGGCGACCGCGACCGCGCCGCCGCCGGCCGGCACCGCCGGGAGCGCGCCGCCGTGCTGCGGCCCGCGCAGCGCGGGCACGGCCAGGGCCACCACGGCGCCGCTGCGGGCGTCCAGCACCGGCGAGCCGGCCGGCACCGCGACGCCGGCGACCACCGGCGGGTCGAGCAGCAGCACCCCGCCGACCCCGCCGTACCCGGCCCCGGCGGCACCCAGCAGACCGCAACGCAGCGCCACCACGCGCCCGTCCTCGCCGGCCAGCGCGGGCAGCAGCACCTCGCGCCCGGCCCCGAGGGCCGCGACGGGCAGCGGCGGCACGGGCAGCCCGCCGACCGCGTCGGTGCGCAGCAGGGCGAGCCCGTGCCCGGGCAGCGGCAGTACGGCGTCCGGGCCCAGCACCCTGGTCTGCCCGCCGGGGGTGTGCAGGACGATCCGGTCCAGGCCGGTGACGCTCTCGTGGGCGGTGAGGACGGTGCCCTGCGGGTCGGCGACGAACCCTAAGCCGTGCAGTCGCCCGTTGAGGTCGCGGATCCGCAGCAGGTACCGCCCCGGGTCTCCCGCCACGCCGTCGCCGTCCAGGAATCCCGGCATTCGCACTGCCCTCCCCGCAGGCCGGACGGCCCGGGGGCGGGCTCGTCACGGCGACCTGCTCGCCGTCGGGGAGCCTGCCCGCCCGGGAGGCGGCCCCACCGCGCCTGCGCCGCTCACCACGGGCGTTCACCTCGCGCGCTCCCCCGGGCGGGTGACCCGTCCCTCGCCGGAACGAACCTCCGGACCTCACCCGGAACCCCGGACCTCGCCGAAACACCCCCCGAACGAGCGAAACCCCTCCCGGGACGACTCCCGAACGAGCGAAGCCCCCGCCGGAAGACTCCCGACGGGGGCAACGCGTGCGCTGCGGGGCGTCAGCCGACGAAGACCGCGACCGGCTTCGCCTGCCCGCCCGTCTCCTCGACCAGCGCGAGGAAGCGCCCGTCCGGCCCGAACACCGCGATCGGCCCGTCCACGCCCAGCCCGGGCGCCTTGAGCCGGGCGCCGTGCGACAGCTTCTCCGCCTGCGACTCGTCCAGGTCCCAGCGCGGGAAGGCGGCGGCCGCGGCCTCCCCGATCGGCAGCACCTGCAGCCCCGCCGGGGACTCGCCGGTGACCGCGGCCTCCAGCTGCTCCAGGGTGTGCGCCGACTCCACCGAGTACGGCCCGACCCTGGTGCGCCGCAGCGCGGTGAGGTGGCCGCCGACGCCGAGCCCGGCGCCCAGGTCGCGGGCCAGCGCCCGGATGTAGGTGCCGGAGGAGCACTCGACGGTCACGTCCAGGTCGATCACCGGCGTGCCGTCCTCGGCGAGCGCCGCGCGCTGTGCGTGCACGGTGAAGGAGTGGATCGTGGTGGGCCGGGCCGCGAGCTCGAAGTCCTCGCCCTCGCGCACCCGCGCGTACGACCGCTTGCCGTCGATCTTGATCGCGCTGACCTTGGAGGGCACCTGCATGATCTCGCCGGTGAGCGCGGCGATCCCGGCGTCGATCGCCTCCCTGGTCACCCCGTCGGCCGGGGCGGACGCGGTGACCTCGCCCTCCCGGTCGTCGGTGACGGTGGTCTGGCCGAGCCGGATGGTCGCCTCGTACGTCTTGGCGGTGAGCATCAGGTGGCCGAGCAGCCGGGTGGCCCGCTCGACGCCGATCACCAGCACGCCGGTGGCCATCGGGTCGAGCGTGCCGGCGTGCCCGACCTTCCGCGTCCCGGCCAGCCATCGCAGCTTGGCGACGACCCCGTGGGAGGTGATGCCCTCGGGCTTGTCGACGATCACCAGGCCGTCCGGGCCGGTGCCTTTGCGCTTCATCAAGTTCTTTCTCTAAAAAGCGGTCAAGAGATGATCAACGTACCGGTCGCAGCGCGCCCCGGAACCGTTCGACCACCGCGGCCACGTCCTCCCGGGCGCTGAACCCGGCCGCGAAGACGTGCCCGCCGCCACCCAGCTCGGCGCAGGCGGCGGCGACGTCCACCGCGCCCTTGGAACGCGAGGAGCCCCGCAGCGTGCCGTCCGGGTCCTGCTTGAGCACCAGCGCCACCTCGGCCTCGGCCGGGCGGCGCAGGATGTCGATCAGCCCCTCGATCTCCTCGACCGTGACGCTGAACAGCACCAGGTCCTGGTACGGCACCCAGGTCCACACCAGGCCCAGCCCCCCGGCCGCGTCCGGCTCGTAGACGGCCCGGTCGAGCGCGCCCGCGAGCACCTTGAGGTAGCCGAAGGAGGAGGTGTCCCACAGCTGCCGGGAGATCAGGTCGTGCCGGATGCCGGTGGCCAGCAGCCGCCCGGCGAGTTCGTGGGTGGCGGGCGTGGTGGCCCGGTACTTGAACGAACCGGTGTCGGTGGCGACGCCGGTGTACAGGCAGGTGGCCAGGTCCTGGTCGAGTTCGACGCCGAGCCGGCGCAGCAGTTCGTCGACCAGGACGGCGGTGGCCGGCGCGGTCGGGTCGATCAGCTGGTGGGTGCCGAAGCCCGGATTGGAGGCGTGGTGGTCGATCACCACCAGCACCGGCGCGGCGAAGGCCTTGCCGTGCAGCAGGCCGAGCCGGCTCTCCGCGGCCACGTCGAAGCAGAGCACCAGCTCGGGGACGTCCGGCACCTCGGCGGCCGGCACGATCAGCTCCTGGCCGGGCAGGAAGGCCAGCGACTCGGGCACGATCTGCGGGTCGTCGCCGAAGGAGACCCGCACCCGCTTGCCGAGCCCGCGCAGCGCCAGCGCGGCCGCCAACGAGGAGCCCAGGGCGTCGCCGTCCGGGCAGATGTGGCAGATCAGGTCGATCGACCGGGCCCGCCCGATCTCCGCCACCACCTGCTGCCAGAGCAGCTCGAAACCGCTCTCCTCGGTGCGCGGCCCCGGGAGCGCCACGAGGGCGTCCTCCACCCTGCTGGTGGAAGACGCCCCCGTGGTCGAACCGGCTCGCGAGGCGGCCTTCGCCGGCTCACCCGCCATGACTACTCGTCCTCGTCGTCACGCTCGGCCGCCGGAACCTTGTACGGGTCCGCCTCGCCGGCGTAGGTCGCGCCCGCGGCGGTGGTGCGCACCGCCGCGTCGATGGCCTTGGCCCGGTCGAGCAGGTCGTCGATGTTCCGGGCGTTGTCCGGCAGCGCGTCCGCGACGAAGGTCAGCGTCGGGGTGAAACGCACCCCGATCTTGCCGACCTCGGAGCGGATCACGCCCTTGGCGCTCTCCAGCGCGGCGGCCGTGGCCTCGCGCTCGGTCTCGTCGCCGAAGACGGTGTAGAAGACGGTGGCCTCGCGCAGATCCCCGGTCACCCGGGTGTCGGTGATGGTCACGAACCCCAGTCGCGGGTCCTTGACCCGCCGCTCCAGAGTCTGGGCGACGACCACCTGGATGCGGTCGGCGAGCTTGCGCGCCCTTGCGGTGTCGGTCACGTTGCCTCCTCGTGCAGTGGGTCCGGCATTCGGGTGAGCTGCGCACCCTTCGGGGCCCACGCCCCAAAGTACCGGCCCGCGCCCGGCCTTGCGGGCGCTCTGGGTCCTGATCCGTGTGAGAACGGCGACTTCCGCCGACCGCCTCCACGGCTCTCATTCATCGTCGTCGTTGTGGTACCTCCTCCTCGCGGAGAGGAGCTGCACCTCGGGGCGGCCGGCGACCAACCGCTCACAGCTGTCCAGGATCTCGGTGACGTAGCCGGCATCGCCGGCCACCACCGCGAGGCCGATCTCGGCCCTGCGGTGCAGATCCTGGTTCCCGGTCTCGGCAGCGCACACGCTGTACTTGCGCTGCAGTTCGGCCACGATGGGCCGCACGATCGAACGCTTCTCCTTGAGCGAGTGGACGTCGCCCAACAGCAGGTCGAAGGTGAGTGTTCCCACGAACATGTATGACAGGTCTCGCCGACCTGGAAGGCCTCGGGGGGCAGCCCGGAACCGGGCTGCCGGTACTGGGTCTGAACGCTGCGGCATCTCAACGCTGCCACATCTGAACGCTGCGACATCAGAACGCTGCAACATCTGAACTACCCCGGACCCTACACAGCGAGACCGGGGCCGGTCGACGGAAATACCACCCGTCGACCGGCCCCGGCTTTCACCGACTACGAACGCGGCTTCTCGCGCATCTCGTAGGTCTCGATGATGTCCTCGACCTTGATGTCGTTGAACGACCCCAGGGTGACACCGGCCTCGAAGCCCTCGCGGACCTCGGTCGCGTCGTCCTTGAAGCGGCGCAGACCCTCGATGTTGAGGCTCTCCGCCACGACCTTGCCGTCGCGGATGAGGCGGGCCTTGGCGTTGCGGCGCAGCAGGCCCTCGCGGACGATGACACCCGCGATGTTGCCGAACTTGGAGGAGCGGAACACCTCGCGGATCTCCGCGGAGCCGAGGCGCACCTCCTCGTACTCGGGCTTGAGCATGCCCTTGAGGGCGTTCTCGATCTCCTCGATCGCCTGGTAGATGACCGAGTAGTACCGGACGTCCACGCCTTCCTTGTCGGCCGCGGTACGCGCACGGCCTTCGGCGCGCACGTTGAAGCCGATGATGATGGCGTCCGAACCCATCGCCAGGTTGACGTCGGACTCGGTGATCGCACCCACACCGCGGTGCAGGATGCGGAGCTCGACCTCCTCGCCCACGTCCAGCTTGACGAGGGCGTCCTCAAGGGCCTCGACCGAACCGGAGACGTCACCCTTGATGATGAGGTTGAGCTGCTCGATCTCGCCGGCGGCGATGGCCTTGTCCAGGTCCTCCAGGGACACCCGGACCCGACGCTGCGCGAAGGCGGCGTTGCGGTCGCGGGCCGAGCGCTTCTCGGCGATCTGACGGGCGGTGCGGTCCTCGTCGACGACGATGAAGCTGTCGCCGGCGCGGGGCACCGAGGTCAGACCGAGCAGCAGCACCGGGCGGGACGGGCCGGCCTCGGCGAGGCTGTTGCCGTTCTCGTCCAGCATCGCGCGGACGCGGCCGTAGGCGTCGCCGACCACGATCGAGTCGCCGACGCGGAGGGTACCGCGCTGCACGAGCACGGTCGCCATGGCGCCGCGGCCCTTGTCGAGGTGGGCCTCGATGGCGATACCCTGCGCGTCCTGCTCGGGGTTGGCCCGCAGGTCGAGCGAGGCGTCCGCGGTGAGGACCACGGCCTCCAGCAGCTGCTCGATGTTGAGGCCCTGGCGCGCGGAGATGTCGACGAACATGGTGTCGCCGCCGTACTCCTCGGCCACCAGACCGAACTCGGTCAGCTGACCGCGGACCTTGGTCGGGTCGGCGCCCTCGACGTCGATCTTGTTGACGGCGACCACGATCGGCACACCCGCGGCCTTGGCGTGGTTCAACGCCTCGACCGTCTGCGGCATGACACCGTCGTTGGCCGCGACCACCAGGATCGCGATGTCGGTGGACTTGGCACCACGGGCACGCATGGCGGAGAACGCCTCGTGACCCGGGGTGTCGAGGAAGGTGATCGGGCGCTGCTCGCCGTTCACCTCGGTGACGACCTGGTAGGCACCGATGTGCTGGGTGATGCCACCGGCCTCGCCGGCCACCACGTTGGACTTGCGGATGGCGTCCAGCAGGCGGGTCTTACCGTGGTCGACGTGACCCATGACGGTGACGACCGGCGGGCGCGGGGCCAGCTGGTCCTCGTCGCCCTCGTTCGCACCGAAGTCGATGTCGAACGACTCCAGCAGCTCGCGGTCCTCGTCGTCGCGGCTGACGATCTCCAGGATGAAGCCCATCTCGCCGGCCAGCAGCTCGAGGGTCGCGTCGGAGACCGACTGCGTCGCGGTGACCATCTCACCGAGGTTGAACATGACGGAGACGAGCGCGGCCGGGTTGGCGTTGATCTTCTCCGCGAAGTCCATCAGCGAGGCGCCGCTCGACAGGCGAACGGTCTGGCCGTTGCCGCGAGGCAGCATCACACCGCCGACGGACGGGGCCTGCATGGCCTCGTACTCCTGGCGCTTCGCCCGCTTCGACTTGCGGCCACGCGCCGGGCGACCGCCCGGGCCACGACCGAAGGCGCCCTGCGTGCCACCACGGGCACCCGGGCCGCCGGGACGACCACCGAAACCACCGGGACGCGGACCGAAGCCGCCGCCGCCACCGGGGGCACCGCCACCGGGACGCGGACCGCCGAAGCCGCCGCCACCGGCCGGACGCGAGCCCGGACCGGCCGGACGACCCTGGAAGCCCGGACGGGCGCCACCGGCACCCGGACCACCCGGACGGCCACCGGGGCCACCGGGGCCACGGCCGCCGGGGCCCGGACGCGGGCCCGGAGCCGGACGCTGCGGCATCATGCCCGGGTTCGGGCGCGGCATGCCGGACGGGGACGGGGCGCCGGGGCGCGGACCGGCCGGACGCGGCATGCCGTCGGGACGCGGACGGTCGCCACCGGGACGCGCGGCGCCACGGTCAGCGCCGGGAGCACCGGCGGGACGCGGACGGTCGCCACCCGGACGCGCGGCGCCACGGTCAGCGCCGGGAGCACCGGCGGGACGCGGACGGTCGCCACCCGGACGCGCGGCGCCACGGTCGGCACCGGGAGCACCAGCGGGACGCGGACGGTCGCCGCCCGGACGCGGACGGTCGCCACCCGGGGCGCCCTGACCGGCGGGACGCGCACCCGGCGCGCCCTGACGGCGGTCGCCGGGGCGGGCCATACCGGTCGCGCTGCCCGAGGTGAACGGGTTGTTGCCCGGACGCGGACCGGCCGGACGCGGACCCGGACGGGCACCGCCGCCGGCGGGACCGGCCGGACGCGAGGCCTGCGGAGCCTGCGGAGCCTGCGAGGCCTGCGGGGCCTGACGCGGGGTGTCACCGGCCGGAGCCGGCGAGGAGAACTCGGCCGCGGGAGCGGCCGGGGCCGCCGGAGCGGCGGGACGCGCCGCCGGGCGCGGGCCCGGGGT